>JANYBT010000086.1 GCA_025360645.1 Acidobacteriaceae bacterium
AAGGTGGCTCTTGCCTCGGCATGGTTTGACCGCCAGATTACGTTTGGGACGCCGCTTCCAGTGATGGACTGGAAATCCGGGGAGCACAATTCGCAGGGCGCGGTGGTCGGGGTGCAGACCCGGCCTTCGGTACTCTACCAACGCCTGTTCGCGGCCCTGGGGAAGTTTGCCCAGGGGGTGGAATACATCTTGCTGGGAGTGGCCGTCTTCCTAGCGATTATCGAGTTGTTCGCTTTGTTCATTGGGGGAAGACTCACCCGCACCATCACGGGTGCCGTAGCGCAGCTCTATGAGGCCACCCTGCACATCAATCGCGGAGACTTCAGCCATCGCATCCCAGTGCGGTCGAGCGATCAGTTGTCCACTCTGGCCAATTCTTTCAATTCCATGACCGCGTCGATTGAGCGGCTGGTGCTGGAGCAGAAGGAAAAACAGCGTTTGGAAAACGAGTTGGCCATCGCGCAGGAAGTGCAGGCGCAACTTTTCCCGCGAGAGATTACGCAACTGGAAGGCCTGGAAGTGCACGGTTTTTGCCGCCCCGCGCGCACGGTCAGCGGAGATTACTACGACTTCCTGGCGGTAAATTCGTCGCGCATGATCCTGGCGGTAGGCGACATCAGCGGAAAAGGGATTTCGGCAGCGCTGCTGATGGCGACGATTCACTCTGCAGTGCGCGCCTACAGCACCGAGAGCGCGCCGCGCGCGAGCCGGGCTTTGTCGGCGGGTGCGGCTTCGGGCGGAAACCTGATGTTGGCGTCGGAGGTATCCTCGACGGAAATCTCCCCCGGCGCTTTACTGGCTTTGCTCAACCATCAGCTCTACGAGAGCACTCCCACCGAGAAGTATGCGACGCTATTTCTGGCGGTGTATGACGTCGAGACGCGGCGCTTGACCTATAGCAACGGGGGCCATTTGCCGCCCATCATCGTGGCCAGGGATGGTTCCATCCGGCGGCTGGAGTGTGGCGGCACGGTGGTGGGGTTATTCGATCATGAGACTTATCCCGAGGCCAGCGTGAGTCTCGAAAAAGGCGATCTGTTATTGGCCTACAGCGACGGCGTAACCGAGCCGGAAAACGACTATGGCGAGTTTGGCGAGGAACGGCTGATCGATCTGGTGCGAGCCAACCGTCAACTCGACCTGACCCGCCTGAGCGAGACGGTGACCGGCGCAGTGGATGACTGGATCGGAGACAACGAGCAGCCCGACGATGTGACCCTTGTATTTGCCCGGCCACGCTAGCCGGACTCCCTTATAATCACGGCATGAAGCAAGTCGTCCACGCCGCCTGTCCCCACGATTGCCCGGACGCCTGCGGCGTGCTCATCACGGTGGAGGACGGCCGTGCTACAAAGATTCAGGGAGACCCCGCGCATCCCATCACGCGCGGCTTTTTGTGCGCCAAGGTGGCCAAGTATCTGGACCGCGTGTATTCGCCGGGCCGGGTTCTGTATCCCATGCGGCGGAAGCTAGGCGTCCACAAAGGGCCGCAGGCGGGCGGGTCCGAGGCCGTCTTTGAGCGCATCTCCTGGGACCATGCGCTCGACCAGATTGCCCAACGCTTTCGCGACATCACCGCGCAGTTTGGCAACGAGGCGATCCTGCCCTACTCCTATGGCGGGACTCTGGGTGCGTTGAACGGCGGTTCGATGGACCACCGTTTCTTTTATCGTCTGGGAGCTTCCCAACTCGAGCGCAGCATTTGTTCCACCGCCGGCGAAGAAGGGCTGAAATCGGTCACGGGGATCAAGATCGGCACCGAACCGGAACAATTCCGCCATTCCCGCTACATCATTGCCTGGGGCGCCAATATCCACGGCAACAATGTGCATCTGTGGCCGTTCGTGCAGGAGGCGCAACGCAACGGCGCCAAGCTGGTGGTGATTGATCCCTACCGGACTCGCACCGCCAAGTGCGCCGACTGGTATTTGCCGGTCAACCCTGGCACCGACGCAGCCCTCGCGATGGGGTTGATGCACGTGATCATCAACGAAGGCCTGCATGACGCGGAATACGTCGCGGAACACACTTTGGGTTTCGAGCAACTGAAGGCGAAGGTGCAGGAGTTCACGCCAGCGCGGGTGGCGCAATGGACAGGCATTGCCGCCGAAGACGTTGTGAAGCTGGCGCGCGAGTACGCGACGATGCATCCCGCAGTGATTCGCGTGAACTACGGCATTCAGAGGTCGGAACGTGGCGGAATGTCGATGCGCGCGGTATCCATGCTGCCTTGCCTGACCGGCTCGTGGAAAGAATTCGGCGGGGGTTTGCAACTTTCCACCAGCGGCGGCTTTGGGCTGAATCGTGAAGCGCTGGAGATGCCCGAGCTGATGCAGACCGCCCTGGGACGTCCGGCCCGGGTGGTGAACATGGTGCAACTGGGGCAGGCGCTAAACAATTTGCAGGATCCGCCGATCCAGTCGTTGTTCGTCTATGCGTCGAATCCGGCAGCGGTTTGTCCGAACCACAATGAAGTCGTACGCGGGCTGCGGCGCGACGATTTATTCACCGTCGTCCACGAGCAATTTTTTACGGACACCACGGATTACGCGGATGTGGTACTGCCGGCCACGACATTCTTCGAGCACAAAGACCTGGTTGCCGCTTACGGGCACTATTATTTGCAGGTGTCAAAGCAAGCCATCGCGCCGCTGGGGGAGTGCCGTTCCAACGTGGAGCTGTTTCGCGCCCTCGCTGCATGTATGGACTTCGACGAGCCTTGTTTCCGCGAAACCGATGACCAGATGATTGACCGTGCCCTGGATTCCCCGAATCCCTGGTTGCAGGGCATTACCCGCAAGCGACTGGAGGACGAAGATCACGTCCGGCTGAATTTTGCGGGAGCTGAGCCGGATGGCGCGAGCGCCTCTTCCGCTCCCTTTCTTCCTTTTGCGCAGGGCAATTTCCGGACCCCCAGCGGGAAGGCGGAATTCTTCAGTGCGGCCTTGGAGAAGCAGGGCCATGATCCGGTGATGGAGTTCACTTCTCCCGCGGAATCGCGTACCGGGCTGTTGGCCGAAGGATTCCCGCTGGAATTGCTCGCCCGGAAAGCCGACAACTTCTTGAATTCGACGTTCAGCAACGTGGAGAGCGTGCGCGCGATGGAAGACGTGGATATTCTGGAGATTCATCCCGACGACGCTCGCCCGCGCAACATTCCCGATGGCAGTAAAGTGCGTGTTTTCAATGGCCGCGGGGAAATTGAGCTACGGGCCAAAGTGAATGGAGCGGTGCAACCTGGGGTGGTGGCGGCGCACTTGAATTGGGCGAAGCTGAGCGAGCACGGACGCAACATCAACGTGCTCACTTCAGAAAAATTGACCGACTTGGGCAACGCTGCGACGTTCTATTCCGTCTTGGTAGAAGTAGAACTCTCCCGTCCCAGCGTTTCTGCATCATAAGAAAAGACGGTGGGCTTGGACGGGTTCTGTTGCCGTGCCGTATAATTGTACTTCTTCAATCCTTAATTTTCCGAGGTCGTTGCGATCCTTCGTTTTCCTCAGGATAGCCCTGGAATGGCGACGCGTGCCTGTCGTGGCACGCGTCGGTTGTTCTCCATGGGAAAGCCCATAACCTTCTCATTGCAAAAGGGTTACGGTTGTCAGCCAGCTTTTTTTCGGGGTTTGGCGGTGGGTCTGGCGCTGCTGATGGCAGTTCTGCTGGCGCCCCGTTTGTGGGCGCAACAGGATCTGGTGGTAGGCATTCAGGTCCACAACAACCGCCGCATCCCAGCCGAAACCGTCAAAGCCCGGGTGTTCACTCATGTTGGGGACGTGTATGACGAGGCCGCCCTGGAACGCGACTTCAACTCCCTGTGGAACACTGGGTATTTCGAAGACATCCGCATGGAGCGGGAACAGACCGCCAAGGGATGGATCATTCACATTTATGTGAAGGAACGCCCCACCATCCGGGAAATCAGCTATGTCGGCCTGAACGCGGTGACCAATAGCGACGTGCTGGACCGCTTCAAGGAGCGCAAAGTTGGGTTGACCCAGGAGAGCCAGTACGATCCCACGCGCATCAAGAAAGCCGAAGTGGCGTTGAAGGAATTGCTGGGGGAACATGGCCGCCAGTTCGCTACGGTGCGCACCGAAGTGCGGCCCATCCCGCCCGCATCGGTGGCCATTACGTTTGTGGTCAAAGAAGGGCCCAAGGTGAAGGTGGGGCGTATCCGCTTTGTGGGCAACCGCAACCTGAACGCGCGCACGCTGCGCACGGCGATGAAGAACCTGAAGCCCATCGGCATTCCGCACTCGATTTTCCTGGAAGCTCTATTCGCCAAGACCTACGACGCCAGCAAACTCTCCGAAGATACCGAGCGGGTGCGCGCCGAGTACCAGAATCGCGGGTATTTCAAGGCCCTGGTCGAGGACCCCAAGACCCTGGTGCACGATACCGGCCGCGAAGGATTTCACATCCCTCTGCTGCAACCTGGGCCGGGCAAGGCGGTCGACATCACCATGCCCATCGACGAGAACGATCTCTACCACTTGGGCACTATCACATTCAAGAACAACAAGGCGGTGCAAAGCCAGTCAGGGCTGCGCAGCTTGTTCCAGATCAAAGATGGCGACATTTTCAATCGTGACAAGATCGCCAAGGGCTTGCAGAACCTGACCAAAGCGTACGGCGAGCTGGGCTACATCAACTTCACCCCGGTGCCCGACACCCATATTGACGATGAGAAGAAGATCGTCAACCTGGAAATCGACGTGGACGAGGGCAAGCAGTTTTACGTGCGGCGCATTGAGTTCGAGGGCAACAGCACCACGCGCGACAAAGTCATCCGGCGCGAAGTGGTGCTCGAAGAAGGGCAGGTTTACAACTCCCGCCTGTGGGAATTCAGCCTGCTGCGCTTGAACCAGCTGGGATACTTTGAGCAGATCAAGCCTGACGATCCCAACAACACGGAGCGCAAGCTCGACGAGAAGAACGGCACCGTGGATCTGACGCTGAAGGTGAAGGAAAAGGGCAAGAACAGCATTGGATTGAACGGCGGCGTGAGTGGACTGGAAGGCGCTTTCGTCGGGCTGAACTACACCACCAACAATTTCCTGGGACTGGGCGAGACCTTGCAGGTGCAGGCCAACATTGGGAGCCTTCAGCGCAGCCTGCTGTTTGGATTCACCGAGCCTTACCTGTATGACCGGCCCCTGCAGTTGGGCTTCACCGTTTTCAGCAACCGCTTTAGTTATAACCAGGCGAGGAATCTTGCCCTCCAAAACGGACAAGCCCTGAATCTGCCCAACTCGACGCTGCAAGCCTTACAAAACTACACTCAAGCCAGCACAGGATTCACGGTGTCGTTGAGCTACCCCTTGCGCCGGTCGCTGAAGCGGATAGGGATCTCCTACTCGCTGGACCGTTCATCGCTGGTTGCGGTCAGCGATGCCTCCAAGCTCCTGTTCACCAACCTGGCCTTCCGCGGTGTCTCCGGGCCCAACGCGTTAAACGGAATCATCACCAGCAAGATCACCCCCAGTTTTACCGTCAACACGCTGGACGCGGCAGTCAATCCGCACCACGGTCACAGCCTGTTTGTGGGTGGGGAAATCTCTGGCCTGGGAGGAACGGTCAACACTCTGCGTCCGATTATTTCTTACAAGCAATTTTTCCCGGTAAACAAGAAACGCAACGCCATTGGCTACAATATTCAAGCCTCGTTCCTCACCGGATATAACGGCGTGGTGGCGCCTCCGTTTCAACGCAGCTATCTGGGCGGGGACAACGACTTGCGCGGCTTTGACACCCTTACCGTGACTCCCTACGCTTTCCTGCCTGACAAGACCACGGTGGCGCTGCGCAACCCCGACGGCACGATCGTGCCGTTGGACCCCAAGAATCCCCGTGCCGGGGGATGCGGCGCACCTCCCTGTCCGTATACCATCACGCTGCCCATCGAACGCGTGGTCAATCCTGGTGGCGATTTGGGCCTCACCGGCAATCTGGAATACCGCATCACCATCGCGGGACCAGTGGTGCTGGCGCCTTTCGTGGATATGGGGATGAACCCGATCGTCCGCACCTCGCAGTTGCGCATCAACTCCGGCCAACTGGACGACATCAACAACACGGTGTTCGGATGTCCGGCCCGCGATGCCGCACTGAATTGCATTGGAGGCCAGAAGTTCACCTTCTCTGGGGTTCTGCAGCCGATTCCGGGGACCAACTTCGTCCCACGCATGTCCACGGGACTGGAGTTGCAGGTCATGCTGCCCATCATTAACGCGCCTTTCCGTGTGTATTGGGCCTACAACCCGCTGCGGTTGGACACTCCCGCCAATGCGCCGATCAAGATCACCCGCGACCTGTTCCCTGCCGGAGCGGCGGGAGACTTCACTTATCAGCTCAATGCGGGCGGACAAAATTATCTGCTGCGGGAACCGCGGAAGACCTTCCGGTTCAGTGTGGCCACCACGTTCTAGGGATAGCGGTTCCGGCTCGCGCCGTTTGACGGGGCCGGAACAGGCTGCGTATAATTAGAGCGTCCCTGGATGATTGCAGCGACGAGTCACCCTGCCCTCCGGCTGTTCGCGTGAGGAGCATAGCCGCAAGCGTTTACAACTGGCGCCCAATCGGGTGAGAAATTCAGTGCACCGAGGCGCATCCAGTAATTTCCGGAACATTCCGAAGGAGTTCAACGATCCAATGACAAGCAAGTTTGTGCGCACTCTTCTGGCCATGGCCTGCAGCCTGTCTTTCGCCGCTGTGGCGCAGACCGCTTCCACGGGAGCTGCTGCGGCCCCCGCCACCAATCTCGCGGCACCCACCGGCACCAAGATGGGTACCATTAACATTGAGCAAGCCATCTTCACCACCAACGAAGGCAAACGCGATCTGGAAGCCCTGGGCAAGAAGCTCGAGCCCAAACAGGCGGAACTGAAAGGCAGCAGCGACGAGATTGAAAGCCTGAAGAAGCAGCTGAATACCCAAGGCGAGAAACTCAACGACGACGCGCGCGCGGCCCTGGTGAAACAGCTGGAGACTCGGCAAAAGTCATTCGACCGCTCGGTGCAGGATGCCCGCGAAGATGCCCAGAACCAGCAAAACGAAATTATCCAACGCATTCTGCAGAAGATGGCGCCGCTCATCGTGAAGTACGCCGGCGACAGCGGTTACGGCGCGATCATTGACACTTCGCAGCCCTGGCCACAAGGCCCGGTGGTCTGGTACGGCCCCGGCGTGGACATCACGCAGCCCGTGGTAGAGGCGTACAATGCGCAATCGGGCGTGGCCGCTCCCACTGGTGGTGGTGCTACCAAGCCGGTGGCTAAACCAGCCAAGCCCGCAACAACTCCGACTCCGTCAAAGAAGTAGCGACACCAAAAACAAGGCAGTTCCATGAGGCCGCGTGCGAGCGCGGCCTTTCTCTGTGCGCGATCAGTGAAACCTGGAAATCATCCTGGCGGGGCGCGGTGTCTTAGCAGGTAGCTGCTCGACGTTCGAGAGGGCTAAAACGAGGGGAAACTCTGACCCGATATAATCGCGAGGTCGTGAGAACTGTGGTGATGGAACCGGAAGTACGGCAGCGGACGCGCCCAACCTGGGCGGAAGTGTCGCTGGGAGCGCTGCAGCACAATTTCCACCTGGTGCAACAACATGTGGGCGCGGGTGTGGCGGTGTGCGCGGTAGTGAAGGCCGACGCCTATGGCCACGGCGCCCGGATGTGCGCGCGCGCGCTGGAGGCCGCCGGGGCATGCTGGCTGGGCGTTACCGGCCCCGACGAGGGCGACGCCCTGCGCAACGCCGGAATTAAGGCGCGAATTCTGCTGATGACCGGATTTTGGCGCGGCGAGGAAGATGATGTGCTTAGTCGCGACCTCACGCCGGCGGTGTGGGAGCCGGAGCAGATCACTCTACTGCAGCAGGCGGCGCTACGGCGGGGAGTGGTGTATCCCGTGCACTTGAAGGTGGACACGGGAATGGGACGTCTGGGAGTGCCCATGGAAGACCTGCCGGCGGTGTGCGAGGCGCTGGTGGCGTCGCCAAACCTTCGGTTGGAAGGCGTAATGACCCACCTGGGCGCATCGGAGATCATGGAAGCCATGCAGGGGCAGAAGGCGTGCTTCGAAGAGGCGCAGGCAGTCTTGCATTCGTTCGGTCTGTATCCCGAACTGGTGCACATGGCGAATTCGGGTGCAACCCTGGGGCGGCCCGACACCTGGAAGAATTTTGTGCGGCCGGGATTGCTGCTTTACGGCTACTCTCCTCAGCTCTGGCGAGGCGGAAAGGTCACGGACGAGGTTCCTCCGCTGGCGGTGCAACCCGTGCTGGAGTGGAAGACTCGGATCATCTCGGTCAAACGGGCCGCCGTGGGTCAGGGCCTGGGATATGGGAGAACTTTCGTGACCGCCCGCTCCTCGCGCATCGCCGCCCTG
This sequence comes from Acidobacteriaceae bacterium, assembly GCA_025360645.1. GTDB lineage: Bacteria > Acidobacteriota > Terriglobia > Terriglobales > Acidobacteriaceae > JANYBT01. The sequence goes on from JANYBT010000086.1 coordinate 8,382, forward strand.
CCTGTGGGCTATGCCGACGGATTGAATCGCGCTCTCTCCAACCGCGGCCGCGTGATTGTGCGCGGGCACTACGCGCCGATTGTAGGCATGATTTCGATGGATCTGACGCTGGTGGACGTGACCGACATTCCCGGCGTAGAGGCCGGTGATGATGTGACCTTGCTTGGCCGCTCCGGCGCATGTGCCGTGGACGCAGTGGAGCACGCCGCTCATTGCGCAACTGTACCCTACGAAATCCTCTGCGCCATTTCGAAGCGGGTCCCGCGAAAGTACGTGGACTAGCCCCGCAAGCGGCTCTGCTATCTTCAAAGTAACTCCCGATGCCATCACTCAAAACACACTCCCGCTACGCCCAGTGGATGTACGACTGGGAACTGCGACTCACTTCGGTGGACAACAACCGGGTGGTGCGTCCGCTGGAGTGGGGGACGGAGTGGACCGCCGGTTGGCCGGGACAGAACGGAGCGGCGGCGGACCCCGAACAACTATTCGAAGCGTGGAACCGACAGATTCTGAGCGCGAGCGATTCTTGGTTCGCCTACGCGACGCCCCGCGACTTCCGGCTGGAGCGCCGCGAAGTGCAGGTCTTCAGCACGCGTGAAGTTCCGGATGCGCGGCTGGAAGAAAAAGTTAGCGGAACCTTTGCCCAATACTTGCGCTTCACTTCGTCGGTGCACACACCCTATGCGGAAAACAACCTCGCCAACGCGCGTTGGTTCCCGGTCCGCGGGCGTCGCGCCGTGGTGCTGCTGCCGCACTGGAACGCCGACGCCATCGCCTACACCGGCCTGTGCCACGCGCTGAACTTTCTGGGCATCGCGGTGCTGCGGCTGAGCATGCCGTACCACGACATCCGGCGCCCGGCGGAAACCCAGCGCGCCGACTATGCGGTTTCGGCCAACATCGGACGCACGCTCGACGCTACCCGGCAAGGGGTCATTGACATTCGCTGCTGCTTCGACTGGCTGGAGACGCAGGGCTACAGCCGCCTGGGAATTGTGGGGACGAGTCTGGGTTCGTGCCACGCGTTTCTGGCGGCGGCGCATGAATCGCGGATTCAAGTGGCGGCGTTCAACCACGCGTCCAGCTACTTTGCGGATGTGGTGTGGCACGGGCAGTCCACGCGGCACATCCGGCAGGGACTGGAGACCGGCTTGGATCTGGAGCGGCTGCGGCGGATGTGGCTAGCCATCAGCCCGATGTCATATTTCCAGCAGTTCTCGCGCTGGCCGCGCAAGTCGCTGATTATTTATGCCAAGTACGATATGACGTTTCTGCCGGACTTGTCAGAGCAGATCGTGGCGGAATTCGAGAAGCACAGGCTGGATCATCGAGTGGTGGCGCTGCCGTGCGGGCACTACACCATGGGCGAGACGCCGTATAAGTACTGGGATGGGTGGGAGCTGATTCGGTTTTTGAGGGAGGGGTTTGAGTAGGGGGAGACAGGCCAAGATGGTGGATTCTTTGCGGGCGATGTTGAGTAGTTTCCGCAACTTGCTCCGCGAATTTGAATTGTGGACAACGTCTAGCCAGAGGAAAGAATTGCTGGATGTGTTGTACTACAGTCTCCGACGGGCACCTATGTTTTTATTGTGCTCACCGGACTATTTAGGGGTCCCTGCGGGGGCCCCCTCTTCAACTAGGACGGCTTCATGAAACGTCATGCGATTTTTGTGGATTCTGGTTATGTTTTTTGCCCAGGGTTCAGTATCCCTTCTTGGAAAGAATTCCTCTCGGTCACAACTAAAACTGAACGAAGCTGAGATCATCACGCAGCTTAAGTTTTTAGCGCTGAATCAGAGCGTTGGCGTTCAACTTCTTCGCATCTATTGGTACGACGGCGCGTGGAATGGTCCAACCATCGATCATTTGGCCCTCGCGAACATGCAAGATGTCAAGCTGAGGCTTGGTTCGATCAATAGCGTCGGAGAGCAAAAGGAAGTAGACTCCCTCCTCGTAACAGACCTCATTGACTTGGCCCGGAATCAGTCCATCTGCGACGCCACGATTGTGACGGCTGACACGGATGTGCGCATAGCCGTGCAAATTGCACAGACATTTGGAGTCCGTGTTCATTTGGTCGGCTTGGAACCTAGCCGCGTCTCGCAATCACCGTCTTTGCGGCAAGAAGCTGATACGGTACACGAAATTGCCAGAGCTGATGTATCCAAGTTTCTCAAAGTCCTAGCCGTTGCTCCGCCGACAGTCACACTCGACATTGGTATTGCCACGACGGCTGTCCAGAAGGCGAGTTCCTCAAAAGGAGGAGGGGAGAAAACGATTGGCCAGATCGTGGAGGAGGCCATTCAGCGGACTCTGACTCCCCCCCACTCCGAGGACGTTCCGCGTCTGAAAGCCGCACTCGCTGCTTCAACCGGCGTGCCTCCGGAGTACGATGGACGTCTACTCGGGACTTGTCGCACTTTACTCGGAAGAGACCTGACGGGAGACGAGCGTCGAGAGATGAGATCGGTATTCAGCCGCAAGGTTCTCAGCCTGGGTCCGGAGGAGTAGGAGTCGTGGGCCGAGTGATCAAACTGTGGGCCCAGACGTCGTTCAGGGTCTCGTGTTTGCTCCGCCCTAGTCTGTTGTGCGGTGTGAGGCGGAGAACGGCACCAACAGCCACTCTTGTTTAGCCTCCGCCAGCGCGCTGAGCTACCAAAGATTGACCACAGCAAGACATTCACCGCCTTAGTATTTGACCGTGCTCGGGGTAAAATAAATAGGAGTCCCTATGCCCAATTCCGCCATGTCCCGCTCGCTTTCCGAAGTTGATCCCGCAATCGCCGCTGCCATTGACCACGAAGCCAGCCGCCAGCATGAAGGACTCGAACTCATCGCCTCAGAGAACTTTGTCAGCGAGGCCGTACTGGAGGCCACCGGGTCAGTGTTTACCAACAAGTACGCGGAAGGCTACCCCGGCAAGCGCTACTACGGCGGCTGCGAGTTCACCGACGTGGTGGAGAACCTGGCCCGCGAGCGCGCCTGCAAGCTGTTTGGCGCGGAGCACGCCAACGTGCAGCCCCATGCCGGGTCGCAAGCCAACATGGCGGCATTCTTCGCGGTGCTGCAGCCGGGCGATACCGTCATGGGCCTGAACCTGGCGCATGGCGGCCACTTGACTCACGGCCATCACCTGAATTTCTCGGGCAAGACCTACAAGATTGTCCCCTATGGCGTCACCAGGGAAACCGAAACCATTAACTACGACGAGATGGAGCGGCTGGCAGTGGAGCACAAGCCGAAACTGATCATCGGCGGGGGCAGCGCCTATCCCCGCATCATTGATTTCGCCCGCATGCGGCAGATTGCCGACAAAGTGGGCGCGCTGTATCTGGTGGATATGGCGCACTTCGCCGGACTGGTGGCGGGCGGGGCGCATCCCTCGCCAGTGCCGCACGCGCACATCGTGACTTCCACTACGCACAAGACGCTGCGCGGGCCGCGTGCGGGCATGATTTTGAGCCGCCAGGAGTTTGCCGCAGCGATTGATAAGAACGTGTTCCCCGGCATCCAGGGCGGTCCGTTGGTGCATGTGATGGCCGCAAAAGCGGTCGCGTTCCTGGAAGCTTCGCAGCCCGAATTCCGCGAGTACGCCCGTCAGATTGTTGCCAACGCAAAGGTACTCGCCGCAGCCTTGGCAGCGGAAGGCTTCCGCATCATTTCGGGCGGCACCGATACCCACGTCATGCTGGTGGACGTGTTCTCCCAGGGCATGTTGGGCAGCGAAGCCGAAAAGGCGCTGGGCGAGGCTGGTATTACAGTGAATAAGAACGCGATTCCGTTCGACACCAATCCACCGATGAAACCCAGCGGCATCCGCTTGGGCACTCCTGCCCTGACCACACGCGGCATGAAGGAAGAAGAAATGCGCCAGGTGGGCTTATGGATCTCGGAAGCACTGCATAACCGCACCGACGCGACGCGGCTGGGGAAAATCCGGCGGCAGGTGTTGGAGATGGCGGAGCGTTTTCCGCTCTATGCGGCGCGCCGGGCGCGGGCAGGAGTTCGAGTATAAAGTTTCGAGTTTCAGGTTTCGGCAGAGGAAGCATCTTCGCTCGCATAAGCAATCGCTGGCTCGCGGCCGTAAGCACATCGCTCCGAACTCGCAAGTGTGATTAAATCATCCCGTGAAAGTTGGCATCGACATCCGTCGCCTGACGGAATTCGGCGTGGGCACCTATCTGCGCAACGTCGTGCGAACACTGGGCCGACTGGATCAGGAGGACCAGTATGTCTTGATCGGCGCGCCGGAGAAGGCCCGCGAATTCACTTCCGTGTTCCCGAACTTTGCATCTGCGGCGCTGCCTTTTGCCGACAACACGTTCAAGGGCTATTTCGAGTTGCGATCCATCGTTCGCCAAATCGGCTGCGACGTAGTTCACATCCCACACCTAAGCTGGGCGCCGCTGGCGTTGCCGTGTCCTTACGTGATGACGGTACACGACGTTCTCTCGCACATGTCGCGCGAATCTCTGCGCTCCGCGCCCCGGCGCAAGGTCAATTTCCGCTTGACCAGCCGTGCCTTGCACAAGTCCGCACGCATTCTGGCGGTATCGCAGTTCACCAAAAGCGAACTGGAGAGCCTGTTCAAGATACCACCGTCCCGAATCGAGGTAATCTACAACGCCATCGACGAGCGTTTCCTATCCGGGCACGCCAGCAACGCGGAGCGCGAGTCGCTCGCCGAACGGTATCAAGTCAACACTCCATTTTTGCTATACGCGGGCGCCATCAGTCCCCACAAGAACCTGGTGCGGATCATCGAGGCGTTCTCCGTGCTCAAAGCCGAATTGAAGAAGGACGGAAAGTTCGAAGACCTGAAACTCATCATCATCGGCGACGACTTGAGCAGCCACCAGGACCTGCGCCGGGCGGTAGTGCGGGGGGATGTGCAGAACGACGTGCGGTTCCTCGGCTTTGTGCCGATCGACGTGCTTCGCATCTTCTACGACGCCGCCAAAGTATTTGTTTTTCCTTCGCTGCACGAGGGCTTCGGCCTGCCACCACTGGAGGCGATGGCGCACGGCACACCGGTGGTTACTTCGAACTCGTCGAGCTTGCCTGAGGTGACGGGCAATGCCGCGGTGCTGGTGAACCCGGAAAATGTTTTCGACATCATGCGGGCTTTGCAGCGCACGCTGCTGGATCGTCCCTTGCGGGAAAAGTTGAAACAGCGCGGGTATGCGCAGGTGCAGCGCTTTTCCTGGCCCACCTCGGTCGAGCGCATCCTGGAGGTGTACCGCGAGGTGGCTCGCCAATCTGGGCGGGCACGGCCTGATCCGTCGGCTCCGGTATAATCGAATTCCCGCATGAATTCTACCTCTGCGCCCGGCCAGCGCCTGCCCAATGCGGAACAACTGGCGGCCCCCAGGGTTTCCCGGGGACCTTGGCCCTGGGTCATTATCGGAGCGCTTTGGCTGGTGATTTATTTTGCGGGCATCTTCTCACCCGCCCTGCTGGACGATGCCGACTCCATCCATGCCGAAGCCGCGCGCGAGATGGTTTTGCGGCATGATTGGGTGACCCTCTACATCAACGGCGTCCGCTACCTGGAAAAGGCTCCTCTCATGTACTGGGGAGTGGCCGCCAGCTACTCTGTGTTTGGAGTCTCCGACTGGTCGTCGCGGCTGTCCCTCATGTTGGGAGTGCTGGCGACGTTGCTGGTTACCTGGCGCCTCGGCCGCTACGCCTATGGAGAACCCGCCGGCTTGTATTCGGGAGTTGTGCTCGCCACATCGGTGGGCGTGTACATCTTCACGCGTTTCTTGATTCCCGATATTCTGGTGGGGTTATGGCTGGCGGTCACCTTCTTCTTCTTCCTGATCTCGCTGGAAGAGGGTGGCCCTTCCCGCTGGACGTGTTGGGGGTTGGCGGCGGCCTGCGCCTTTAATGCCCTCACCAAGGGTTTGATCGGCTTGGTGTTTCCAGCGGCCGTAATTGGGTTGTATCTCATCTTGACCGGCAATCTTCGCCACCTGCTGAAGCTGCGACCCTGGTCCAGCCTGATGGTGTTTCTGGTAGTGGGCGCGCCTTGGCATGTTCTGGCTGCGCTCCGCAATCCAGACCAGGGGCCGGTGCGCGGATTTTTGTGGTTCTATTTCGTGAACGAACACTGGCTGCGCTACCTGAACAAGCGCGTGCCTCGCGACTACGACACTGTCCCGCTGGTGTTGTTCTGGGTGTTGCTGATGGTGTGGGTGGTGCCTTGGGTTACGTTCCTGCCGGCAGCGCTGAAGAAAGTTCCTGTACGTTGGAGGGAACTCCGATCCCGACTGGACCGCTCGCAGCGGGCCACTTTGCTGTTTGCTCTATGGGCGCTGGTGATTGTGGTCTTCTTCAGCTTCTCCACGCGCCAGGAGTATTACACGATTCCCGCAGTACCCGCTCTGGCGTTGCTGGTGGGGGGATGGCTGCAGGCGGAATCCGAATCGTCAGCCGGCAGCGCGGAACGTCGCGCCGGGCGCCTCGCGTCAGCGGTGTTGTTCATCGTCGGTATCGCGATCTTTGCAGCCGGGGTATTTTTTCTTTCCGTTTCGAAAACGCCTGCCCTCGGTACTGATCTGGCGGACCTATTGAAACGCAACCCGCAGGACTACGCGCTCTCGTTTGGTCACTTTTTGGACCTCACACCGCAATCACTGGGCGCGTTCCGGCTTCCCTTGCTGGGTTTTTCGCTGGCGTTTCTGTTGGGAACGGGCGCCAATTGGCTGTTTCGCCGCCAAGGTCGTCCTGCCGGGGGTAACACTGCTCTGGCCTTGATGATGGTGGTGGTCCTGACGTGCGTTCATGCGGCCTATGTGACGTTCAATCCGATTCTTTCCTCCAAGACGCTTGCCCAAGCCATTGAGCAGCGCTACCGCCCAGGAGACCTAGTGGTGGTGGGTGGCGAGTATACCGCGGCCTCGTCGCTGAACATCTATACCGGCCAGCACTTGCTGGTGTTGCACGAGCCCAGTTCGAATCTGTGGTACGGCTCGCGCTTCCCCGATGCGCCGCATATTTGGGAAACGCAGACGTCTTTTGATACTCTGTGGGCCGGTTCTGCTCGAGTGTTCCTGTGGGCCGACCAAGGGGATCCAGCGTATTTGCAAGGCGCTCCGCGCTATCTGGTCGCGCGTAGTGGGGGGAAGTTTATCTTCTGCAACCGCCCTCTGGAGAACTAGCGATCACTCACGGCCTCCACCTCGATTCACTCCCCAAGTTGCTATGGGTATAACTCCAATCCCGTGTGTCGAAGCATTCGTGAACTGGACCGGGGTTGGGTCCGTGGCATTAGCGTTTTTGATAGTGGCGCTGATAGGCACCCTTACGTCCGCGGCCTACCTGATACTGGTGATGGTGGCGGCAGCGTGGCATCTCCGGCGGATCCGTCATGCCTTAGCCGCAATGGCGTCACAGACGGCACAGGCGCTCCCCCCAGTGAGCATTCTAAAGCCGGTTCATGGAGCCGAACCTCGCCTGCGCGAAAACCTGGAAAGCTTCTTCCGGCAAGACTATCCAAATTTCGAAATGATCTTCGGCGTGCGCGACCCGGGGAATGCCGCCGTCCCAGTGGTTGAAGAGATCTGCCGGCGCTATCCTTACGTACCATCGCGGATTGTTTTCTCCGGCCCGCCCACCTGCCCCAACGCCAAGGTCTTCTCCCTGGACAAGATGATTGCCGAAGCTTCGAGCGAGTACCTCATCATCAGCGATAGTGATGTGCATGTCTCGCCGGACTTCATGCGTAATGTGCTGCCTCCATTACTCGACTCCAGGACGGGCCTGGTAACCTGCCTCTATCGCGGAGTACCCGACGCAGGTTCCTGGTCGCTGCTGGAAGCCCTGGGCATGACTATCGAGATGTCTTCTGGCGTGCTGGTCGCTGACATGTTGGAAGGCATGCGATTCGCCCTGGGCCCCGTGATGGCGGTCCGCAAGGATTCTCTCGCCGCGATCGGAGGCATCGCCGCCACCGCCAACTACTATTCCGACGACTTCGAGTTGGGCAATCGTATCTGGGCGGCGGGATATGATGTCGCTCTTTCGCACTATGTGGTGGAGCATGTGTTGATCCCGCGTTCGTTTCGCGAAACTTTCGGCGACCAGTTGCGTTGGATGCAGAGTACGCGAAATTCCCGGCCCACAGGTCACCTTGGTACCGGGTTGACCTACGCGGTTCCCTTTGGCCTGATGGGGTGGGGGGCAGCTGCGAGCCTGGGTCACCCTTGGCTAGGTCTCGGTCTGTTCGCTTTTGCCCTACTCAATCGGATTGTGCAGGCTGCGGCTGTGGGTTGGACAACTCTCCGTGATGCTCGCTCGCTGCGATTCTGCTGGCTCTATCCAGTGCGCGATTTGCTGGGTTTTTGCACTTGGGTTGGTTCTTATGCGACCCGCAACTTTGCCTGGCGCGGAGAGACTTATGTGTTCCAAAAAGGCGGCCGAATCCGTCCCTTGCACCGTGCCATTTCTAGCGCAGCGGTCTAAGTTGATCCTTTGCTAGGCGATCCGAACCAGCCGCCCATTCTTTAACGAAAACTGTCTGCCTCGCCACTCCAAAGTATGGCCAACGAATCCGGCTGCCCAAATGGCAGCGGCGGTGAAATCGCGTAACGGCAGCAGGAGCAGTTCCCCTGGCAGGCGCTCCTCTCCCAGAACTCCGACCCCCACAGCGAGCGCCACCGCAAGCCGCGCGACCACCGTAAGTCCTAGAAGAGCCCAAGCCCACGGGTCACCCCAGGACAAGAGCAGCAGCAGTGTGGCCCACGGCAGGCCGAATGTCAGCAGCAGCCCCAGGTATCCCCATGGACGCGCGTCCCGCACGGTGCGGGCCCAGCGCAGTTGATGGGCAAAATACTGGCGGAACGAATACGCCGGAAGAAAAGTTTCGACTACCACTGGCGACAGCACAATTCGTCTCCCCATGCCGGCAATGCGAGCGCCGAGTTCGTAGTCATCCGCCAGGTAGTCGGCCAGCGCTTCAAAACCACCGATAGCGTTCAACTCTCGTCGCCGCAAGGCCAGGGTCGAGCCCAATCCAAAACGGATGCCGCCTTCTACTTGGCGGGCGGCGAGTACTCCCACCGCAAAGTCAGTGCTGATGCCCAGTGCCTCCAGGTGCGAGCCCAACGTTGCTGCCGGGACGCCACGGTATAGACAGGTCACCAACCCGGTCCCCGGATTGCTCAGGGCGGCCATAATCCTTTTCAGATAATCCGGCCCCACGCGAATGTCGCTGTCATTGACCACCAGATTTTCGTAGCGGGCCGCCAGAACCATCTGCGCCAGGTTGCTCACTTTGGTGTTCGCTCCCAGGTCCTCATCGCACAGTACCAGGCGGATCTCCTGCTCGGGATACTCGACTTGGAGGCGTTGTACTACTTCGATAGCGGGGTCGGCAGCGTCACTCACACCAAAAATGATTTCGTACTTCGGATAGTCTTGCCGGCAATGGCTGCGAAAACCTTCCCACATCTGCGGATCCACACCCTTCAGGGGCTTGAGGACGGAGACCGGAGGAGGGACGGTGAGTCGCCGTTCATCGCCCAAATGCCGGCTTTCCCGTTTGCGCCGCTCCGGGGACCAACGCGCCTCGTGTAGAAATCGGTAACTGCTCCAGCCGCCCAGAACATAGTACCCAACCGACGCGAGTGTGCCTGCGCCTGCCACGATTTCCGCGATGGTGAGAAGAGAGTCCAGCATTCCGTTGTGGCCGGGGCCGTCAAACGGACGCACCACAGCCAGGCCGATTCTATGCGGCAGTCTTTTAGAGTAACAAGTCTGCGGCAGCCCAACACTACACGGTTTCCGGTAGTGGGTCAGTTTGGCACACTGACCCGGTTTCCCCCCATGGATCTGCCGCTGCCGGTTCGCGAGATTTGACTTTTCTCGAATTCAGCGTAAAGTTCTCGCGTCTCAACTTTTAGTCCTGCATCGTGTGCGTGTGCGGAAGTCCCAGGCACTTCCCGGCATCCGGCGGATGCCGTCGGCACTCACATCACAAAATCCCAGGAGGAAACCTCATGAAGAAATTGTTCGCGTTGTTGGTTGTCTTGCAGTGTTTGGGCACTCTGGCTTTGGCACAAGCCACGGGAGCCATGATTACACCACCCAAGGTGATGGTGATTATCCGGGAAGTCGAAAAGCCCGGCAAAACAGCGGCACATGAAAAATGGGAAACTGGCTGGCCCCGCGCCTTTGCCAAGGCGAATTGGCCGATGCACTATATTGGTGCGTCTTCGCTAACCGGGGAACCGCGCGCCCTCTTTTTCGAACCGTACGAGTCGATGGCCGCCTGGGAAAAAGACAGCAAGGCCATGGATAAGAACTCCACTCTGTCTGCCGCCAATGAGGCGTTGGCAGAAAAAGATGGTGAGTACCTTAGCGAAATCAGAACAGTGGCCTGCACCTACATGCCAGAGCTTAGTTACCACCCTGAAGTCCCGGTAAAAGGGACTCAAGTGTTCATGGTTTACAGCATTGCGGTCAAGCCTGGCCACGAAGACCAGTTCGAAGACGCTCGCAAAGCCATCGTAGCCGCCCATCAGAAGGCCAATCTGCCGGACCATTTCTCCGTCTATCACATCGTCGCCGGGTCTCCCGGTGGACACTATCTCTTATTCCTCTTGATGCAGTCGCTGTCCGAGGAGGACGACTTCGCCACGATGCATGGCAAGGGTTATCACGACGCACTCGGCGACGAGGGCCAGAAGAAAATGGCGGATTTCGCCAACCAGGGAACCGAGAGCACAGAAGCCCAGCTCTTCCGTTTCAATCCGAAGATGAGCTATCCATCCAAAGCCTGGGTGGACGCGGATCCCGAGTTCTGGAGCGCCAAACCCGCCGCAATGGCCAAGCCCATGGCCAAGAAAGACGCAGAAAAGAAGTAAGATGCGAAGGGCTACGGCGGTGGGGTCTTCCTGCCGCCGCAGGGGCCCACGTGCGATTTTCCCGCTCACCGCGTTTGGTGCGCCCCGTCACAGAGTGATGTGCAGTTCTGGTTTACCATGATGAATGGATAAGGATCGGCCCCGCGCGGTGGACCACGAGGAAACCGCGAACGCCATCACCCACGGCATCGGCCTGCTCCTCAGCGTGGTCGGTGCGGCTGCGCTGATTACGGCGTCCGCCCTGCACGGGACGGCTTGGCACATTGTCAGCAGCAGCGTGTATGGAGCCAGCCTGGTTCTGCTCTATTCTTCCTCCACCCTCTACCATGCGGTGCGTTCGCCCCGCATCAAGCGCCTGTTTCGCATGTTTGACCACTCCTCCATCTACCTGTTGATCGCCGGGACCTATACCCCATTCACTCTGGTGAATTTGCGGGGCGGATGGGGCTGGACACTATTCGGCATCGTGTGGGCGCTCACTCTGGGTGGCATCGTCTTCAAGTATGTCGCCCTCGACCGCTTCCCCATTCTTTCAACCTCCATCTACATCGCCATGGGATGGCTAGTGGTGTTGGGGATAAAGCCGATGCTGGCTTTGGTACCCTGGCACGGATTCGTGTGGCTGCTGGCGGGCGGTTTGTTCTACACCGCCGGCGTGTTCTTCTTCGCCAACAACCGCATTCCTTATGCCCACTCCATCTGGCACATGTTTGTGATCTGCGGCAGCATCTGCCACTACTGTGCCGTGTACTTCTACGTTTTACCTCATCCCAGGGGTTAAGGGATCACGCCCCCGAACCTGCGCAAAAAACAAGCCGGATGTCCGCAGACACCCGGCTCGCATCGTGCCAACTGCGGTTACAGCTCTAGTTCACGGAAACGCTGACCGCCGGCGAAGGAATCCCATTGGCTACGACTTCAATGGTGCTGGCGCCAGTCTCGATGCCAACCGGCACATCGAATTTCGTGGACACGTTCCGGCTGCCGGTCGCGACCGCCATGGTGCTGTGGTTGTGGGTCTTGGCATAGAACACATGCCCAGTCCCGGTGTTGGTGATGCGCACCAGCGGGTAACCGCTGCTCATTTGCGCATCATCGCCGTAATTCGCACCCGCATCGAGGCCGTTGAACTGAATGCCGCTGATGGTGTAGGTGACTCCATGCGTGAGCGTGGAGGGAACCGTAGTGATGCCCGGCGCCCAAGCCGGATTGTAGGTGCCAGCCGCGTTATAGAGCGATACATTTTTGGTGGTTCCGTCCGCCACCGAAAACAGGATTTGACCGGTCGGAATCACGACCATGCGTCCCTGGTAAGACGTGCTGCCGTTGCTGGCGGGGGATGGAACCTGAACAAACGAGGTTCCGTTGAACTCGTAAAAGGTGACTGGAGAATTGAATACTCCCGGGCTGGTATCGCACAGCGCGTTACCGTCCGGCAGAATCGCCATCGGGGCGTCGGCCATGTCATTGCCGTTGGGAAAATCCGGTCCGGGTGTCCAAAAGCCCGGCGCCGATGGGGTGGATGGAACTGTGTACAACGAGGTGTGACCCGAGCCGGAAGCCTTGCCTCCGGTCGCAAACACCTGCCCCGTGGTTGGCATCAGCAGCATAGGGCCCACCTCCAACGAACCTGGATCTGTCAGGTTGACAATGGTGTTGGCCGCGCTCACCCATTTCCCGGTCCGCGGAACGTATTTCTCGGCGTTCGGAGCCCTCGCTGTGTCGGTGGTCAGAATCGTCTGATCGGGCAGAAGGACCCAACCCTCTTCGGAAAAATTATCTTTCTTGCCAGTTCCCGTCGTGGTCCAGGTCAGAGTGGTGGCGTTCAGCAGCGCGGTCTTGGTAGAAGAATTCTGGCCCAGAAGGAACGTCCCGCTGGCCAGCACAATTCCCGGAGAGTCGCCAATCGAGGACCATCCGCTGGGTGCAGTAACCGTCGCCCAGGTATTAGCCGCCGGATCGTAAATCGCGCCCAGGTTGGTCTCATTCTGGATTCCATTGTTATACTCGCCACCCTCTACGATGACCCGGCCGTCGGGCAGTACCGCAGAAGCGAAATAGAGAGGTTTGTACGAACCCGGCATCGCGGCGGTCACGGCCCAAGTCCCGTTGAGGTAGCTCCCGGTGTTGTCGGGTGTCAGACGCCACCAGCTCGTGCTGCTGTACTGGTGCATCATCACTGTGCCGTCAGTCAGCATCAGCGCGGTGTCCGTCGTAAAAGTAGGTTGGTTGATCAACGATGTCCACGTCTGTGCCTGAGCGGCGCCGGCTGTAGCCAGCGACACCCCAAGCGCGATTGCGAGCGTGCGCCACAACTTCATATTTTGCATTCAAGGTCCCTTTAGGTTGGTTCGAATGGGGGAGTGAGCAGAACCTCACCGTCTGGAAATGATATTACAAAGCGGGGACGCGTGGAACCGCGGGAACAAATAACGTTGGCGGAAGCGAGTGGGAGTCGAACCCACCATCGTCATCAAAGATAACGATCAACGGTTTTGAAGACCGGGAGGATCACCGGACCCTTTGCGCTTCCATCCGCTATTATCTCCGACTTCTTTGATCCGGTGGAGAGGCGGACCCGCTGGAAGCCCTTCTAGGCAATCCACTTTGCGATCAGGTATGCGGCCCCCGCTGCCAGCGCTCCAATCACGAGTGTCTGCATCGCGCCTCGCAGCGGTGCTGCGCCAGTGTACCGGCCCTTGACGTACCCGAAAACGAACAATGCCAGCAGCGTGACGGTCACCGACAACTGGAAAGCAGAATGCATCTGAGTCAGCAGCATGTAAGGAAAAAGCGGGACCAGACCGCCGACCGCATAAGCCCCCGCAATGGTCAACGCGCTAACCAGAGCCCGGGCCGCCCTCGGCTCTTCCAATCCCAGTTCGAAGCGCATCATGAAGTGGACCCAGGCCTCGGGCCTCTGCCGCAGCGCCGCGACAATCGGCCGGCTTTCTTCCGCCGTCAATCCATACGACGCGAAGACATCCGAAACCTCCGAAGCCTCCGCCTCCGGGATCGTTTTCACTTCTTCTGTTTCCCGTGCCAGTTCTTGCTCGTAGTGTTCCGCATCACTCTTGGCTGCGAGATAGCCGCCGAGACCCATTGCGATCGAGCCCGCCGCAATTTCCGCCAAACCCGCCACCACCACCACATGGGCCGAGCCCACCGCTCCCGAAAGACCGGCGGCGAGCGCGAATGGAACGGTCAGCCCATCCGACATTCCAATGACCACGTCGCGGACTGTCTCACCGCCCGTGAAATGGCGTTCAATATGAGGTGACTGCGGCATGCCAAAACCTCCCTCTGGTGAGAGCCTCACCTTTCCAAGATAAGCGAGCCGGAGATAATGCGGACCGGGTTCCCTTGCACAGCGCACCGCAACTTCAGGACCGCGAGGCACCGGCAGCTTACGGGTGCGGAGAGATGAGCCGCCGTGATCGTTTACCAGCGGCCCTTCAGAAATTCCCGACTACAGCTTCCGCTTGGACAAATACCATTCGGTGACTTCCATCCCTGGCGCCCCACCCGCACGCTTTTCGGCATCGGCCTGAGTCGCGGGGGCGGGCACGATCACCGCGTCACCCACATGCCAATTGGCGGGCGTCGCGCAACTATTGGCATCGGCGGTCTGCAGGGCATCCACCACGCGCAACAGTTCATCGGTATTACGGCCCAGCGACATGGGATAGTACAGCAGCGCCCGAATGGTATTTTTGGGATCAATGAAAAACACGGCGCGTACGGTTGCGGTATCGCTCACCGCCTCGTGCACCATGCCGAAGGCGCGTGCCACTTTCTGATCGAGATCGGCAATGAGAGGGAACTTGATTTTTACAGAGAATTTCTCTTCGATGTTGCGCACCCATGCGATGTGCGAATACACACTATCAATCGAGTTGCCGACCAGTTGAACATTGCGCTTCTCAAACTCCGGGGTCAGCCGCGCAAATTCCACAAACTCCGTGGTGCACACCGGCGTGAAGTCCGCCGGATGCGAAAACAGCATGATCCACTTGCCCTTGGCGGTGTAGTCACTCAGTTTGATCATGCCGTGGGTGGATTTCGCAGTGACTTCGGGCGCGGGCTCATTGATGCGTGGAATGTGCGGAACTGCAAAGGTATCGGTCATAGGGTCTCCGGAACAAATCGATTCCAGTCTTGCAAACTGGCTATTATCCTCCCGCGGGGTTGGCCTCGCAACTCGCCCCGCCTACAATCGAACCATGCCCACGCTTGCCATGGTCCAACTCGACGTATTCTCGCATCTGGCATTGGCCGGCAACATGCTCGCTGTATTTCTCGACGCCACCGGCCTCACGACCGAAGTCATGCAGTCCCTGGCGCGCGAAACGAATTTGTCGGAAACGACCTTCATTTTGCCGTGCGATGCCGCCACAGAAAAAGAACGCGGCGTGCGGGTACGAATCTTTACCGTCGCCGAAGAACTGCCGTTCGCGGGACATCCCACGCTGGGAACAGCCTTTGCGCTGCGCGGCTCGACTGGCGCCGATCTGGTGACCCTCGACCTGAACGTCGGCCGCGTGCCGGTGCGGTTCACTGAATCTCCCGGCCAGCCCGTCTTCGGCGAGATGACCCAGGTGGATCCGAAATTCGGCGTGATCCACGACCGAAATACCGTGGCCGCGGCGCTGGGAATTCCCGCAGATGACTTCGATCCCGCATTGCCTATTCAAACCGTTTCCACCGGCATGCCCTTTATCATCACGCCGCTGCGCTGCTTGCAGGTGATCCAGAATTTGAAAATGGACCCCAACCGGATCGCGCGCTATGCGGAAAAGTCTGACGGAAAGTTTTTTTATTTTGTGACCGGGGAAACCGTCGATCCCACGGCACGCCTTCACGCCCGCATGTTTTTCTACAACGGCGAAGACCCCGCGACCGGTTCCGCTGCCGGTTGCGCCGCGGCTTGGATGGCCGCGCATGGCGTGGCTGCCAGCGATGAGCGCGTTC
>JANYBT010000112.1 GCA_025360645.1 Acidobacteriaceae bacterium
GACCTCGATGTCCTGCCTACTCACGGCCTCGCCAACGTCATGCAACGCCAAAACAACACCCCCAGAAAATGCCTCGCCTTCAAAACTCCCAACGAGGTATTCTTGGATCACTCTGTTGCACTTCAAACGTGAATTCATCCCCTCGCTGCGCTTGGGATGACAAAAGGGGTAGGGAGATAGCGGGGCACCGGGCAAGCCGCGTGCCCTCTAACGTGATATACATCAGAGCGCCCCGAGAGTAGTCGGCAGACTATTGCCTGGGAGCCGCCAAGTTCCCGTAGCTCGCTGTCAGGATATGGTCTACGTTGTTCTTTGAATCCTGTTTAGGTCTGAACGTTACAGGAGATGTTTTGATGAAGAACTCGCCGTTTCGCGCTGCGGGAGTTTGCCGCTCCACCTGGTTTCCCCTCGCTCGGAAACTGATTTCGTTCTCGCTGGTCACCCGTAGGATGAACGCGGGTTGGATCAACACCGGTAGGATGAACACCGGTTGGAAGAACATCGGCTTGATGAGCATCGGTTTGGTGGGCATTGGTTTGATAGGCATCGGCTTGGTGGCGAGCGCTGTGGCGCAGTCGCCGACACAATTGCCGATGCAGTTGCAAACGCAGGGAGATATCAAGACCATCACTCACATCGTATTTATCGTAAAAGAGAACCGCACCTTCAACAATTACTTTGGAACCTTTCCGGGTGCGACCGGCGCCACCAGTGGACCGATCTCGACCGGCAAAACCATTGCGCTTGGCCACACCCCCGATCAGGTACGCGACCTGGGCCACAGCTGGCCGGACGCGCTCACCGCCATGAACAGCGGCCTGATGAACCAATTTGATCTAGTGGCTTTTGGCAATATTAACGGCGACTATAGGTCGATGTCGCAATTGCTGCAGAGCGACATCCCAAATTACTGGCGTTATGCGCAGACGTTTACCCTGTCGGATATGAGCTTCTCGTCGCTGCACGGGCCTAGCTTCCCAAACCACCTGTACATGATCGCGGCTGACAACTCGCAGGTGATTAACAATCCGAATGACCCCACGCATCCGGTATCGCCGTCGTGGGGCTGCGATGCCACGCCCGGCAGCACGGTGCAGATATCCGACGTGAATGGAAATCTCTCGAACGTGTTTCCGTGTTTCGATCCACAGACGTTAGGCGATCTGCTGGAAGACGCCGGAATTTCCTGGCGCTACTATGCTCCGGTACAGGGTACGAGTGGTTACATCTGGAATAGCTACTCGGCGGTCAACCACATTCGCAACGGGCCGCTGTGGTCGAGCCGGGTGGTGCCCTACGGGCAATTTCTTACCGATGTGCAAAACGGCACACTGCCGACTGTGAGCTGGCTGATTCCGGATGGCGCCGACAGCGAGCATCCTCCGTCTGGGACGTGCGCGGGCGAGAATTGGACGGTCACGCAGCTTAACGCACTCATGAACTCGCCGTATTGGTCGTCGACGGCTGTCTTTCTTACCTGGGACGATTTTGGCGGCTTCTACGATCCAGTTTATCCGCCGCAGCCGGACTACTACGGTCTCGGGCCGCGCGTGCCGATGCTGGTGATTTCGCCTTACTCGAAACCGGGATATGTGGACCACACCCCGTATAATGCCGCGTCGGTGCTGAAGTTCATCGAGACCAGGTTTGGGTTGCCCAACCTGTCGGCGCGCGATTCGGCTGCCGCGGATATTACGGCCGCCTTTAACTTCAGCCAAACGCCATTGCTGCCGTTGACGCTGACGGCGCGTACCTGCCCGACCGGTCCGGTGCTGAGCTGGGAAAACGGAAAAAACATGAACTTTCCATCCACCACGCTGGGAACGACGAGCTCACTCACCAAGAAGATTTATAGCTTGGGCGATGCCCCGATTGTGTTTGATCCATCGCCCTGGGTCTCAACCCTGCCCGATTACACGCAGACTAATACCTGCCCGACCACGCTCAACCCGAAAAGCAACTGCTCGGTGACGGTGACCTTCAATCCGCAGTCGGCCGGAACGCGCAATGGGAAGTATGAGGTCTTCGACAACATCTCGACCAGCCCGCAACTGCTCGATCTCTATGCCATTGGCGTCTCCGCACTATCGGCGGTACCGAGCAGCCTGGCGTTTCCCATCACCAAGATGGGGCAGACCAAAGCGCTTTCGGTTACTCTGACCAACACTTCCTCGAGCAAGATCACTGGGGTGAGCGTAACTTTGTCGAGCTCGTACTTTACCGAAACCAACAACTGTGCGAGCAGTCTGGCGGCTGGGGCGACTTGCGCGATCACGGTGACGTTTACACCGAAGGACACGAAAAAACACTCGGCCAACATGTCCGTTTACAGCAGCGCAGTGGGTTCACCGCTGAACGTCTCCATGAGTGGGACTGGCCAGTGAGGAAACCGACAGCTGGCGAGTGAAAATTCTGGACGGCTTCCTATGGCGGTAATAGGATAGGCTTCAGCCCGCCCCGGCAAGGAGGAATATGACCAGCATTCGACAATTTGCGAATCTGATTTCAGCTCGGCGCCGGCGTATTGCGATTGCCGCGCTGCCGCTTGCGGTACTGTTGGTGCTGGGAGTTCTAGCCAGCCAACCGGCACACGCCCAGACCAACTTCAAAGTGCTGTATTCGTTTCGAGGCAAACCCGCGGGTGACGGATCCCTGCCGCATGCGACACTGGTCCGTGACAGCGCCGGCAATCTGTTCGGCACAACCTTGTTGAGCGGTGACACCAACAACGGAACGGTATTCAAGCTGGATTCATCGGGCCGAGAGACTGTGCTCCACCGGTTCGCGGCAGGATCGAACGGGGCGTATCCTTTGGCGAACCTGGTGCTCGACTCGGCAGGCAACCTGTACGGCACCACAGCCCGGGGGGCACCTTCAGCCAGGGCACGGTTTTCAAAGTGGAGGCCGCTGGCAATGAGACCGTGCTGCACTCCTTTGCCGGGCTTCCAGACAGCGCGCGCCCGAATGGCGGCCTGGCGCGCGACTCCGCCAGCAACCTTTACGGCACGACTATCGTGGGAGGCAGCGCGAACCTGGGGACCGTGTTCAAGGTGGACAGTAACAACCATGAGGCGATACTCCACAGTTTCGCGGGCTTAGGGGATGAAGCGAATCCCGATGCTGGCTTGCTGCGCGACTCGGCGGGCAATCTCTTCGGCACTACGACAATGGGCGGAACGAATAACATGGGGCCGTGTTCAAAGTGGATGCATCGGGCACCGAGAGCGTGCTGCTCAGCTTCACCGGGGTGAACGGGAGTTTTCCGCGAGTGGACCTGGTGCGGGACTCAGCCGGAAACTTCTACGGCACCACCGCGGGCGGCGGTCTGTACTCCAACGGCACCGTGTTCAAGCTGGATGCGGCGGGCAATTCGACGACGATCTACAGCTTCATCGGGGGAGCCGATGGGGCTATTCCCAATGGAAGTTTGGTCCGCGACGCCGCGGGGAATCTCTACGGGACTACCTATGGGAGCCAGTCGAACTCAGGCACTGTATTCAAACTCACCCCCACCGGCAGGTTAACGGTGTTGCACACTTTCACCGCCTGGGGGGGCGCATCCCGAGGCAGGATTGGTGCGCGATGCGGCAGGCAATCTCTATGGAACCACGGCGTTCGACGGCGCTTACAACGAAGGAGCCATATTCGAATTGACGCAGTAGCGCCGGGTGCAGCGGCCTGGGACAAAGGACTATGTCTAAGAACTGGACACTAACCAAATCAGGATGGGGGCACTCTGCTTCCTGCGCTGTTTGCAAAGGGCAAGTTTGAGGGCCTTGGTGCGGCGGTGCGGTTTGACCCAAGCCCGCGTGAATTCGTAAACTGAAGAGGTTGCGGATCCCCACTTTTCTCCCCGGCAGGAGGCATTCCTGAGCTTTCATTTCCGATGCACATTTGTGGTTGTGCTGTGCCTATGGACTGCGCTGTCGTGTTCCGCGCAAACCTCCAACGCGACGCTGGAGACCAGTGAGACGCTGTTTACCGTGCTCACGGCGATGAACGCTTGCGGATTCGATAAGGATCTGGAGAAGTCCAGCCCGCTGCGGGGCGAGGTGCGGGCGGAAGTGAAGAGTGTTTTGGAAGCGTCGTCGGCGGCGCATGATGCGGCCCAGCCCATGTGCACCTTCTACCACGACCACCAGGGGACGGACGCCGCCAAAGACCTGTCGCAGTATGTATCTCTGGCGCTTTACATGAATCCGCCGCCGGCTTTCGGGTTCAAGGTAAAAGAAGCGGAACTTCCCCCGGATGCAAGCACGGTGTCGGGTCTGCTTGCTTACCTTCCAAAGTTCTACGAGACAGCGGGAGTGCACAAGATCTGGCTCGGCCACCAGCAGCAGTACGCGGCGCTGACCCAGACCTACCACGAGCCGCTGCAAAAACTTCTGTTCGACACCGAAGTGTATTTAAAGCTGCCGTCCTCGGGGTATCTGGGGAGGCAGTTCACGGTGTACCTGGATCCCATGGGAGCGCCGGATTTGATCAACGCGCGCAACTATGGGACGGACTACTCGGTGGTGATTTCGCCGGCAGGCGATGGCTTCAAGACGCAGCAGATCCGCCACACCTACTTGCACTATCTGCTGGATCCGCTGGGTCTGAAAAATGGAAGCGCGTTCAAGCGGCTGGAGCCGTTGTTGCAGACTGTGACCGCCGCGCCCATGGATGAAAACTTCAAGACCAACATCTCACTGCTGGTGACGGAGTGTTTGGTGCGGGCCATCGAGACCAAGACGACCAAGGCGACGGAGGCGGAGCGGCAGAAGACGGTCGGCGATTCGGTGCAGGAGGGCTACATCCTGACCCGTTATTTTTACGACGCGCTGACAAGCTTCGAGAAGGACCCGGCGGGCATTCGGAACGCTTACCCTGAGCTGGTAAATGGGATTGACGTGGGGAAAGAAACCAAGCGGGCGGCGCAGATCCAGTATGCGCAACAGGCGACGCCGGAGTTGCTGCATCTTTCGTCGCGTCCCACCGACGACCACCTGCTACTGGAGGCAGAGAAGCGGCTGAGGGTCGGCGACGTGGAGGGCGCGACGCGATTGGCGCAGCAGGGCCTGGACGAAGGACAGGGAGACATGGGGCGGGCGCTGTTTATCCTGGCCCAGACGGCGACGGCAAATCGCGATATTGCGGGGGCGCGGACGTATTTCGAGCGGGCGATTCTGGTGGCGCGGGAGCCCAAGGTAGTGGCGTGGTCTCACGTGTACCTGGGACGGATCTTCGATTTGCAGGAAAATCGCGAGGCCGCCATTGAGCATTATCAGGAAGCAATGAAAAAAGGCGGGGGGCTGCCGGAAATCAAGGCGGCGGCGCAGCGCGGGCTGGACGAGCCCTACGAGCCTCCAGCGGGACGCAGAGAGCAGACCGAGCAGAAAAAATAGCGGTGAATCCTACACCTGAGGGAATGCGATGACGAAAGCATGGATGCTTTGTGCAGTGCTAGCAATGAGTGCGGCGATTTGGAGCCAGACCACGCCGCCGGCGAAGGCGCCGGTAACGCCGGCGGCAAAACATGCGCCCGCGGCCAAGACCGATGCCGAATTCGCGGCCTATAAAGCGGTTGCGCAGCTTCCCGATCCCGCGGCCATGGAAAAAGGCGCCGACGATTTTGCGGTGAAGTTTCCGGACAGCGATCTGAAGGGGCTGTTATACAAAACGGTGATGCGGACCTACCAGGGCAAGAACGATGCCGAAAAGACCGAACAGATGGGACGCAAGGTGCTGGCCCTGGACGGGGACGATCCCGAGGCGCTGGTGATGGTGGCGGAGATACTGGCGGAGCGGACGCGCGATACCGACCTGGATAAAGCGCAGCGCTATGACGAAGCCATGAAGCTGGCGCAGCACGCCACCCAGACGGTGGACACCGACTCGGGCATTCCGTCCGGAACCCCCGAAGATAAAGCGGCGGCCTATAAGGGCCTGCTGCTTTCGAACGCCTACTCCGTGGTGGGTACGCTGGAGTTCAAGCAAGACAATTTTGCCGCAGCGGAAACAAACTTAAGAAAATCAATGGACGCCTTTCCGCAGCAACCCGATCCGACGGTGGTGCTGCGGTTGGCATTGTCCCTGGACAAGCAAGGCAAGTACCCGGAAGCTCTGAAATTCGCAGAGCAGGCCGTGACGCTGAACCAGGAAGGCTCGGGAGCGGGGAAGATCGCGCGGCAGGAGCGCGACCGACTGGTGCTGTTGGTAGGCCCAGCCAAGCCGGCGGAGAAGAAGTAGGGGCGGCGTGGATTCTGGTTCCGCGCAGGTGCTGTTGAATATCTGTACTGAAATCGGGCGGCGGTGAGGCATACGCGGTGAGGCATTCGCTGTTAGGCATTCAATGAGAGCGAGAGAAATCGCCGAGTTGGAAGCGGCGCTGGGATACACCTTCCGGCGGCCCGAGCTATTGGAGCAAGCCCTGACCCACAGTTCGCAGGCCAAGGAGCGGGAGAGCGGAACGGTCGAAAGCGGGCGGCGCGGCGACAATGAGCAGATGGAGTTTCTAGGAGACGCGGTCCTGTCCCTGGTGACCAGCGAGGGACTGTATCAGCGCTTTCCGGAGTTCCATGAAGGCAAGCTGTCGAAGCTGCGAGCCCATCTGGTGAGCGAACGGCATCTGATCGGCGCGGCGGAACAATTGCAATTGGGACATTACCTGCATCTGGGCAAAGGCGAAGAAAAAAGTGGCGGCCGGGCGAAGACTGCGCTGCTGGTGGATGCGCTGGAGGCGGTGATCGCGGCGATCTATCTGGATGGAGGCTTGGAACCCGCGCGCAAGATGATTGAGGTCATCGTCACTCAGCCGGAACTGGATCGCATGCAGGTGGAGGGTGGAGACGCGACCGTGATGGATGCCAAGTCAGCCCTGCAAGAGCGCGTGCAGGCGATGGGTCAGGGACAGCCTTCGTATGTGCTGGTAAGAGAGCATGGCCCGGAACATCGCAAGACCTTCACCGTGGAAGTTCGCGT
Source organism: Acidobacteriaceae bacterium (assembly GCA_025360645.1). Lineage (GTDB taxonomy): Bacteria > Acidobacteriota > Terriglobia > Terriglobales > Acidobacteriaceae > JANYBT01. Next base: position 6,964 of record JANYBT010000112.1, read on the forward strand.
GGCTGGAGGCGAGCTGGCGGGAACCCGCGATTTCGTGGGGCGCGCGGAAGGGCCCACCAAGAAGCGGGCGGAACAGGAAGCGGCCCGCCAGGCGCTGGAGCACCTGATCGCCGCGCCGGCCGACGGGCAAGAGAAACCGTCCCATCGATGAAGGAAGAAGTGGAGCGAGACATTGTTGAAGGATGATTGGCCAGCCGTCGCGCAGTCGCTGGTGTTGACCCTGGTGATCGCGGTGTTTGTCATCACGTTCGTGGTGCAGGCGTTTGAGATTCCTTCAGAGTCGATGGAAAACACGCTGTTGATCGGTGACTACGTGCTGGTGGACAAGTTCAGCTACGGAGGCACGCCAGCGGTGCGCGCAGTGATGCCGTACAAAGAAATCCAGCGCGGCGATGTGGTGGTATTTCACTATCCGGTGCGGCCCGCCCAGCACTTTGTCAAACGGGTGGTGGCGGTGCCGGGCGACCGGATCCGGCTGGTAGACAAGCACGTCTTCCTAAACGGCGTACCGCTCAAAGAGCCCTATGTGCGGTACAGTGGGAGAGGGCGCGATTGGTTTCGCGACAACTTCCCCCGCACTGATCTGGCGCCGCCGGGACTGGAGCCCGACTGGTGGCTGCAGATGAAGAAGCTGGTGGAGAATAACCAGTTGATTGTTCCGGTGGACAGCTATTTTGTGATGGGAGACAACCGGGATGAAAGTCTCGACAGTCGGTACTGGGGTTTCGTTCCCAGAGAAAACATCATCGGCCGTCCGCTGTTGATTTACTGGTCGGTGCAGGACTCGAATCACGAGCTGGCGGGCGCTAATTCCGCGAGCGATAAGATTTACAATTTTGCCTATGCCGTGACCCACATTCTGAAGATCACGCGATGGGACCGAACCCTGCGGTTAATCGAGTAAATCATCTTTTTTCAATCGAAGGAACTAGCCTTGGCTGAGAAAGCAAAGCAGCAACAGGAAAGCCCCCGGGAGACTCCCGTGGAATTTATCGCGTCGCTGGCCGCAGTGTTGGTGACCGGCTTGTTCATTATCACGTTCGTGATGCAAGCCTTTGAGATTCCTTCCAGCTCCATGGAAGACACGCTGCTCATCGGGGACCACGTGTTCGTGAACCGGGGGCAGTTCGCACCGCGGACAAAGTGGATTGGGCCGCTCATGCCCTACCGGGAAATCCATCGCGGAGACATTGTGGTCTTTGTGTCGCCGGCGGAGCCGGGTCTCTATGTGGTCAAGCGCATCATGGGAATTCCGGGAGACCGGCTCCATCTGCGGGACAGCGTGGTGTACCGCAATGGAGAAAAGCTGGACGAGCCCTACGTCATGCACAAGATACAGGACTACAACCCCTACCGCGACAACTTTCCCGCGGTGCCGCCGGACCGCTACGGCGTGACCCCGGAGTGGCAAGTGCTGCAGCGGGCCAACATTCAGGGCAATGACCTGGTAGTGCCCGAAGACAGCTACTTCGCCATGGGCGACAACCGGGACGTCAGCTACGACAGCCGTTTCTGGGGGTTTATTCCCAAGGCCAATGTGATTGGAAGGCCGATGTTTATCTACTGGTCGTTCGTGACCCCGCCGAATCAGTATCAGTTGCGGGGTGCGGGGGACCGGTTGGGGTTCCTGGCCCACACCGTTCTGCACTTCTTTGACGAGACGCGTTGGCGGCGCAGTTTCAAGGTCGTGCGGTGACGCTGCGCGCCACCAGACGCGGCGCGCTGGTGTTCGGGGCTGTGTTGCTGGCGATGTTCCTGGTGCGCCCGGGCGTGGCGCGGCTGAAGCACCGCATTGAATCGTCTCTGGGAGACGCGCTGGGACGGCGGGTAGAGATTGGGAGCGTGCATCTGCGGGTGCTGCCGCAACCCGGTTTCGACTTGGACAATGTGGTGGTGCAGGATGATCCGCAGTTCAGTGCTGAGCCCATGCTCACAGCCCAGCAAGTCACCACCAATGTGCGAGTGATGGCCCTGTTTCGGGGACGTCTGGAACTCTCCAGCCTGAGCTTGAGCGACCCGAGCGTCAACCTGGTGCGAAACCAGGCAGGACGCTGGAACCTGGAAGACCTGCTGGAACGCCGCGCCAAGACAGCGACGGCCCCCACCAGCCAAGGCTCTTCCAAAACCCGTCCGGCATTCCCGTATCTCGAAGCCAGCGCCGGGCGCATCAACTTCAAATTCAATCTGGAAAAGAAGCCGGTGGCACTGCTGGAGGCGGATTTTGCCTTGTGGCAGGATTCCGAGAACTCGTGGGCCATGCGTCTGAAAGCTCAGCCCACCCGCACCGATATGAGTCTTAGCGATACCGGATCCCTTCGGGTCAATGGAACCTGGCAGCGCGCGGGCAGCCTGCACGAGACGCCTTTGCACCTGCAGGCGCAGTGGGAACAAGCGCAACTGGGGCAAATGACCAAGCTGGTGTGGGGCCAAGACAAGGGGTGGCGCGGCGGCGTGACCATAATCGCGGACATCGCTGGGAGTCCAGGCGCGCTGCTGGTAAAAACGCAAACCACGGTGAATGACTTCCGCCGCTACGATATTTCCAGCCTGCAGAACTTGCGGCTGGCGCTAAGCTGTCAGGGGACCTACAGCACGGCGGATAGTTCGGTGCGAGAGTTGTTCTGCCAAGTGCCGATGGCTGCGGGCACACTGACCGTGGCTGGGGAGGTTGGCTGGGGCACGACGGCGCGATACGACCTCAAGATTGCAGCGGAAGGAATTCCCGCGCAGGGGTTGGCCGTGCTGGCGCAACACGCGAAGCAAGACCTGTTGCCGGACCTGAGGGCGGTGGGGGTATTCGACGGCGAGTTTGAGGCGAAGAAAGAAGCGGGAAATGGGAACGCGACGTTCTTGGGGAGGGGAGCGTTGCAAGGCCTTCAACTTTCGTCGAAGGTCGAGGATGCAACGTTTGATTTCGGCGATGTGGCGGTGACCAGTGGGCGCGCGGCAAAGAACGTCGCCGGGTTGGGTAAGCTCGAACCGGGTGGAATCAATTTACAAGTTGGGCCGGCATCGGTGGAACTGGGAACAGTGCCATCCGCCGCTCAGGGACGGGTGTCCAGAACTGGCTACGATTTTCGCTTGCGCGGCGGGGTGGAGATCAGCCGTACCTTGAAGCTGGCGCGGATGCTGGGAGTGACTCGGTGGAAACCTGCGGCGGAGGGCACTGCGCGGGTGGACCTCGGGATCAATGGGACATGGGCTGGCTGGGCCCATCCCGCGGTAAGTGGCACGGCGATCATCAGCGGCGTGACCGCGCGTGTGGCCGGCATGAGGTCTCCGCTGAAAGTAAATGCCGCAGACCTTAGCTTCCTTGGAGATTCGGTGCAAGTGCAGAAATTGCAAGTCGGGTTGGGCGGCATGCACTGGACCGGAACGGCGACCGTGCCGCGCCATTGCGAAAAGAGCGACGGTTGCGAGAGCAGATTTGACCTGGCGGTGGACCAGATCGCGCTCGAGGATGTGCGCGGCCTGTTTGGAGAGCAGGCTGGGAAGCGCCCGTGGTATCAGTGGCCGGCGGTGGGGTCTCCAGCGGCGTCCAATCCTCTGCTGGCGCTGCGCGCCGAAGGACAGATCCAGGCGAGGGTGGTGAAGGCTGGCAATGTTGTAGCCACCAACTGCGCCGCGAATTTCCAGGCCAGCAACGGGAAGATTCAACTTCGAAACCTGCGTGGGAAGTTGCTGGGCGGAAGTCACCTGGGCGAGTGGTCGCTTGATGGCACTAAGGAACCGGCGAAGTATTCCGGGCGCGGAAAGTTTAGCGATATCTCGCTGAGCACGCTGGCGGGGCTATGGCGGGAGGAGTGGATTGCAGGAAAGGCCAGCGGCGACTATCAGTTCACCGCGACCGGCGCGAATGCCGCCGAGGCCTGGAAGAAGGCGGCAGGGACGCTCCAATTTGTGATGAGCGATGGCACATTCCCTCAAGTGAAACTGGAGGGCGCCCCGCTCAAGGTTGGCAAATTCGTAGGCACCCTGCAACGCAAAGAGGGTGAGTTCGTGTTGGAACGAGGGAAGCTTGTGGGTGCGACGGGAATTTACGCGGTCACGGGTACAGCGTCAGATCAAGGTGCCCTGAAGATGAGGTTGCAGTCGGATGGCGCGCCGGTCGTGGTGGTGCAAGGAACAGTCACGCATCCCACCTTGCAAACCATGCCAGCGGCGAAGTAAGGCCGAAGGCGAAGCGGATAACCCTCAGGGCGGTCTCGGGCACTGAAATCCTCTACCCGGCGCGTGGGCGAGTGCCGATTGGCTAATTCATATCGCCCAGCGAACAGGCGCCGGGACCGCGCGAGTCGCCGCAGCTGCCGCAGGGACTGGCGCCTGCCGGAGCAGCCCCACTCTTGGCCGAGACCGCAAAGACGGAGAGCTGCGGTTCTAATTTCTTTCCTGCACACTTGGGGCAGACTGCCTTGTCCCTGCCATAGACCAACGCTTCGAATTCGTGGCCACAGCCTTTGCAGACATACTCGAAAATCGGCACTCTTCACCTCGCAGACGAAACGCTCTGCCTCTATATAAAATCAGGCAGTGGAGAAAATGCAAACTAACCTGGCAACGGTTGTGCAAAATGAACCTGTATTTCGGGCGCGGCGTGGACTCGCGGGTGGGCACAAGCAAACCCTGGCGTCTTTTTTTCTGTCACGCCGGATCACCCTGCCCAAGCCAGACTCAAGGCTGGTGGAAGTCGCGCCCGGCATTCCGGTGCTGTGCCACTGCTATTGGCAGGAATCGCGCCACCAGCGTATGACGCTTTTGATTGTGCACGGGCTGGAGGGTTCGGCGGACTCTGGCTACGTTCTGGGGACGGCGCAGAAGGCGTTGTCCGCCGGGATGAACGTGGTCGCCATGAACCAACGCAACTGCGGAGGCACGGATGCACTCGCGCCCACCCTGTACAATTCCGGGTTGTCGGGCGACGTGGCGGCCGTGGCGCGCTCTGTCATCCAGCGCGATCGCGTTTCGCAGATGGCTTTGGTGGGGTTCTCGATGGGCGGGAACCTGGTGTTGAAGGCGGCGGGCGAATGGGGAAGCCAGGGCCCCGTCGAACTCAAGGCGGTGGTCGCGGTTTGTCCTTCGCTGGATTTGGCGGCTTCAGCAGATGCCCTGCACGCGCCCAGCAACTGGCTGTATGAAACGTATTTCATGTGGGCGCTGCGCCGGCGCCTGCGGGCCAAGGCCAAATTGTTTCCCAACGATTTTGATGTCCAGCGCCTGCGGGGCGTCACGACGCTGCGCCAGTTTGACGACCGGGTGACCTCGTATTACTGCGGTTACGACGGAGCCGTGGACTATTACGCGCGCGCGTCCGCGGCCAACACCGTGGATCGGATTGCGGTGCCGACCCTGGTGATTCACGCCGCCAATGATCCTTTTGTGATGATTGTTCCGGAAACCATGAAGAAGATGCGGGCCAATCCCATGATCCGTTACCTGGAGACCGAGGATGGGGGGCACTGCGCGTTTGTTGGCGAGCGCAATGGCGATGGCGATGACGGACGTTGGGCTGAGACCCGAGCGGTGGAGTTTGTGAAGACGATCCAGTCTACGCCGGAGCTTTCTTGACCCAGTTCATCATGTGACTGCGCTTGAGTTCAGTGCGCAGCCGGGAAAGCAGCAGCATCGATAGGAAAATGATGAGCAAACCGAGGGATGCGGTGCGGATGCTGTTGGCGTGCTTGGGCAGAAACGACAAGCGTCCGTAGACAAACTCGATGTGCACCCAGTACACCAGCAGGGATGTACGTCCCAGTTGGATCAGCGGACTGAATCCCCACTGGCCCCATCCCCATTGGCACCAGGCATAGACCCCAAACAAAATCACCAGCAGAATTCCCACTCGCATCATCCAGAAGGCCGGGCTGGTGTGCCAATAATCAGGATAGATCCGTTCAAGCGGAGCGTCAATCGCGTGGACGAAGAACATGAGGGCGGCACCGGCGAGTCCGGCCAGGGCCGCGGATTTGGCGGGGTTCACGCGAGACCAGGCGTTGGTGAGCAGGAACCCGGCACCCAGGCCGGCGAAGGCGAAGGCGGTCCACGGAAAGATGGGGAAGAGCCAGGGTTGCGGCTCGCCAAGGTTGTGAACTCCATTGATGTAAGACTCGATCGGCCAAGGCAGAAACTGCGGACTCCAAGTGGTCCAGAGCAGCGGCGTGAGCAGCGAGATGGCGCAGGCTGTAAACAACGCGACTACGGTGAGGCGGGCGCGAGTGAGGTTCGGAAAGGCGGCAGCCGCCCAGCACACTAGCGCCATCAGCATCATCGAGATCCCGATGGTATTGAGGACGTCCACCCGGAGAAGATCGCTCCACGGCGCCCACGGCCAGGCGATGAGAAACTCTTGCAGCCGAAACAGCAAGCCCAGCCCGAAGATTTCGGCGCCGCGACGAAGCGTAGTCAACGCCATCTCTCGTGAGGCGACGCCTTTGTCCAGTAGCTTGCCGGTGACTAGCGCGAACGAAATTCCAGCGAGAAACAAGAAGAGCGGCGCGGGGAGGGTCCCTCCGAGCTGTGAATACATGAAGAACGTGGATTTGCGAGCTTCCGGACTGAGCCAGGAATCGTAGCAATGGGTCTGGAACATCAGGACGCAGGCGAGCCCGCGCATCCAGTCAATGTAGGCGAGGCGAGAGGTGGGGGACGCGGCCACGGAGCAACATTATACGGGTGAACCTCACTCCGCCGATTCCGCACTTGTGGACGTCGTCGGGGTGCGGCGTAAGATTGAGCTAGGCCTGTTGCAGGATGACACGCCGTGGCCCGGCGATTGGGGATGTTGATTCACGTAGGTTTTGCCATGAGGAAGTTGAATTGAAGGCGCGTTCGTGCCCTGCCGCCTCAAAGCGAACTGCATGAAATTTGTCGATGAATTCCGCGAACCCGCCCTGATCGTGAAGACGGTGGACGAAATTCGCCGCCTGGCCGGCACCACACGCCACTACCGCATCATGGAAGTTTGCGGCGGCCACACCTATGCCATCTATCGGTTCGGCCTGAAGGACATCCTTCCTGAAAATATTGAATTCATTCACGGTCCCGGCTGTCCGGTATGCGTGCTGCCCATGGGAAGAATTGACGATGGCTTATCGATCGCGCAACGCCCAGATGTGATCCTGGCCGCATTTGGCGACATGATGCGCGTTCCCGGCACTCAGGGCAGTCCGCTCGAACACAAGGCCCGAGGCATGGACGTTCGCATTGTGTACTCGCCGTCCGATGCGCTGAAGCTGGCCCGGCTCCATCCCGAAAAGCACGTCGTGTTTTTTGCCATTGGTTTCGAGACCACGGCCCCCTCGACCGCGCTCACAGTGATGCGCGCCAAGGCGGAAGGCATCCACAACTTCTCGGTCTTCTGCAATCACGTGACCATCATCCCCGCCATGCGGGCCATTCTGGATTCTCCCGACATGCGCCTGGACGGTTTCATCGGGCCGGGGCACGTTTCGACTGTCATCGGATGCCGTCCCTACGAATGGATCGCCCAGGATCAAGGCAAACCAATTGTGGTTTCGGGCTTCGAGCCTCTGGACATGCTGCAATCCATTGTCATGCTCCTGCGGCAGTTGAACGCAGGCGAGTGCAAGGTCGAGAATCAATACCAGCGCGTCGTTCCCTGGGAAGGCAACCGCGCGGCGCTTCGGGCCATGGCCGAAGTTTTCGAGTTGCGTCCCTCTTTTGAGTGGCGCGGTCTGGGGTTCATCTCTCAATCGGCGCTCATGATCAACGACAAGTATGCCGAATGGGACGCAGAAAAACGCTTTGAACTTCCTGGCATCAGGGTGACTGATCCCACAGCTGCGCAATGCGGGGAAGTGCTGAAGGGCGTGTTGAAGCCGCATCAGTGTAGACTTTTTGGCCGCGAGTGCACGCCGGAGCGCCCGGTCGGCGCACTTATGGTGTCATCGGAAGGATCATGCGCCGCTTACCACAACTACGAACATCGCAAGGCAGCCCTGACCAGTCTGAGCGCGAGCGCGTGAGCGCTCAAGACGAGGCGGATGCCAGGCCCGTTGCCATTCGGTTTCGCGATCCTCAAATCGAAATGGCTCACGGCGCCGGAGGAAAGGCCAGCCGCAGACTGGTCGAGGGACTGTTTGCTCCCTTGATGTTTGCGAATGCTACGGCCCCTTTGGGCGATGCGGCCTTGGTGGATATCGGCGGAACCACAGTGGCCATCACCACCGACAGTTTTGTGGTCAAGCCGCTGACTTTTCCCGGAGGCTCGATCGGCGAGCTTGCCGTCAATGGAACGGTGAACGACTTGGCGGTCAGTGGCGCTAAGGCTCAAGCCCTGGTCGTGACCTATGTGCTCGAAGCCGGGCTTCCCACTTCAGTGTTGGAGGCGGAAGTTCGCGCCATGGCGAAAGCCGCCCACGCCGCAGGAGTTCGCATCGTTGCTGGCGACACCAAGGTGGTCGAGCATGGCAAGGCGGACCAGATGTATGTCACGACCACTGGAATCGGCCACCTGATCGGCGGCCTCACCATCGATCCCAGCTCCGTTCGCCCGGGCGACAAGATTTTATTGTCCGGGCCCATCGGCGACCACGGCATCACAATTCTTCTGGCGAGGGGTGAGCTCGATTTCGAAGCTAATCTTCGATCGGACACTCGCTCTGTGCTTTCGCTGGTCGAAACTCTGGCGAGCGCTGCCGGGCCGGGCGTCCGCTGGATGCGCGATCCCACTCGCGGAGGCGTGGCCACTTCTCTAAACGAGTTGGCTCGCGATTGTGGCCTGGGGATGGTTCTCTTTGAAAACAAGATTCCGATCCGCGACGCCGTCCGTGGCGCCTGCGAACTGCTGGGGCTTGATCCCCTCCACATCGCCAACGAGGGCCAATTCTTGGCGGTGGTCGCGCCGGAGTATGCCGATGTCGCGTTGAATGCGCTTGCCCTGGCGCCTGGGGGTAACGAGGCGCAGGTCATCGGGGAGGTGCGGGAACAGCCGGCGGGCACGGTTCTGGTCACGACACTCTACGGGGGCAGCCGAATCGTCGATATGCTGGTCGGCGATCCCTTGCCGCGGATTTGTTAGGACACATGCATGGCAACTGCCTATCAACTCGCCAGTCAGGTGGAACAGCGGTGGATGGGACGAAACCAACGGTCGGAGCGTCGCTTCTCTCTCTACCATGTCATCCGCGAATCCCTGGAGGTGCTGCACCGTGGCCAAGCTTGAACTCTTTGGGACGGCTCGCTGTCCGCACACCAGCGAAATGCGCGAATGGCTGGAATGGAAGCGCTCGGACTTTGTGGAGTATGACGTCGAGGCCGATCCGGAAGCCCGCAGTCGAATGCGCGCCCTTGCGATGGGCCAACGCAACGTTCCGCTATTAGTCGAAGATGGCAAAGTGGTTCAGGTCGGTTGGCAGGGACGCAGTTGTATTGTTGATCTGGAATAAACATGGTGAGCGCGTGTTCTATTCGGGTCCGGGGAGTTGTGCAGGGGGTGGGCTTCCGTCCGTTCGTCTACCGCTTGGCGCAAGCCAACACCCTGAAGGGATGGGTGCTGAACGCGCAAGAAGGCGTCATCATTCACTTGGAAGGATCCGAGACCGGCCTGGAAACTTTTGTCCGCGAACTCAAGACTCAACCTCCTCCCGCAGCCAGTATCACTGAAATTCAAGTTGCACCGGCGGAACTCATCGGCCTCGGCGAGTTCACGATTCGCACCAGCGATCTTCAAGCGCATCCTACGGTCCGCATTTCGCCCGATCTGCCCGTTTGCCACGACTGCCTCCAGGAACTCTTCGACCCGGCGAACCCGCGCTTCCTGTATCCCTACATCAACTGCACCAATTGCGGTCCGCGTTACACCGTCGTGCTCGGTCTGCCTTACGACCGGCCGAACACCACGATTCGGGACTGGGCGCTGGATGATTTTTGCTCCCGGGAATATCACGATCCCGCCAACCGTCGCTTCCATGCCCAGCCCGTCGCCTGTCCAGCCTGTGGGCCCAGATATTATCTTCAGGCGAGTGAGCAGGCGGAACCGTCCAGCGACGACAGCATTCGCGCAGCCGCGACCCTGCTGACCTCGGGAAAGATCCTCGCCATCAAGGGACTTGGCGGATACCACCTCGCCTGTGACGCACGAAATGCCACCGCCGTGGCGGAACTTCGCGAGCGCAAGTTCCGAAAAGAACAGCCGTTTGCTTTAATGGCGAGGGACATCAGCGTTGCGCGAAGTCTGGTCGATCTGTCATCGGAGTCTGAATCGCTACTGACCTCGACGGCCCGGCCCATCGTGCTGGCTCTAGCCCAAGTGGAACTGGCCGGGGTCGCGCCGCAGAACAACGAACTGGGCGTGATGCTGCCCTACACTCCGTTGCACCACTTGCTCTTTGCGGCTGGCGCGCCCGAAGTCCTGGTCATGACCAGCGCGAACCGTTCCAGCGAGCCCATCGCGTACGAAGACCGAGACGCGCTGGATCGCCTTTCCGGAATCGCGGACGCTTTTCTGATTGGACAACGCCCCATCGCTCGCCGAGTGGACGATTCCGTCGCGCGCGTCGGCCCGTTCGGACCGGTCCTGCTACGCCGGGCTCGCGGATACGCCCCCGGCGCCGTCATCACTTTCCCCATAACCCGTCCGCTGCTGGCTCTGGGCGCCGACCTGAAGAACACCATCACGCTGGTGGTGGATGGCCAGGCTTTCGTCAGCCAGCACATCGGCGACCTCGATCACTACCAGTCGTTTCGCGCCTTCGAGCAGACGGTTCATGATCTGGTTTCGATGTATGAAGTTCCCTGGAACGAATTGCTGGTGGTGCACGATCTTCATCCGCATTATCGTTCCACCGCCCACGCCAGCGCCCTGTCCCCGCAGCAGAGCGGGACGGTGCAGCATCACCGCGCCCATGTTGCCTCCGTGCTGGCCGAGCGAAGTGAATGGACAAAGCACGTCATCGGCGTCAGCTTCGATGGCACGGGCTATGGAGATGACGGTAACATTTGGGGTGGCGAAATCTTTATTGGAAGTCTGCAGGAGGGCTTCCAGCGCGTGGCTCATTTGCGCCAAGCGGCGCTCGCCGGTGGAGATGGCGCTGCGAAACTTCCAGTGCAGGCTGCCGCCGGATTCCTCATCCAGCTCGACGATATGCCCGATTTCACAGCGTCTCCCTTTCATTTTTCCAAGCGCTACCGAAATGCCTTGCAATTGGTTCGCAAGGGCGTACGTACTTTCGCGACGACCTCGATGGGAAGGCTCTTTGATACCGTCGCGGCAATTCTGGGTTTCACCCGCGAGATTACATTTGAAGGCCAAGCCGCCATTTGGCTCGAACAACTCGCCCGCAGTGCGCGATCGGGCGACCCCTATCCTTTCCCATTTGCTGGCGAAGAATTCGATTTTCGGCCGCTGCTTCGGCGCGTCGTCCAAGACCGGCTGCGCGGCCGCGATGTCAGTGAAATCGCACGCGCTTTCCAACGCGGAATCGCTCACGGTCTGCGCGATGCCCTGAGCGTGATCTCTCGCCGGCACGAATTGGATACGGTTGTTCTGTCCGGGGGAGTATTTCAAAACCTGTTGTTGCTAGAGGATTTGAAGCCGCTCTTGGCAGACATTGGGCTCCACGTCTGGACCAATCATGCCGTTCCACCCAACGACGGTGGAATCAGCCTCGGCCAAGCCGCACTCGCCGCGTTCGGTCGGTTCGACAGCGTCGCGCAACCTGGACAGAGTGCCAGCGAGCAGCTCCATGCATGAGCTTTCCATCGCGATGAGCATCGTGGATATGGGGCTGGAAGAAGCCCAGCGCCGCGGGGCCCAGATCCTCACGGTGCATTTGAAGCTCGGTGCTCTTTCCGGCGTGGTGAAGGAAGCGCTTCTGTCGTCCTACGAAATGGCTTGCGAGAATACTGCACTGCAAGGCTCGCGCCTGGTGGTTGAGGAAGTCCCGGTTGTGGTCTTTTGTCCCCAATGCCAGGCCCAGCGAAGCATCCGCTCGGTGCAATGGTTTAGTTGTCCGGTCTGTGGAACTCCCACGTCAGAAATCGTTCAAGGCAAAGAACTCGAAGTCGTCGCACTGGAGATACAGGAATGAGCCCGGAACCCCGATTGGTGGAAGTTCGCCGCAATGTTTTGAAGCAGAACGATGTCGTGGCCCGGGCCCTGCGCGAACGCTTTCGCGCCGCCGGTGTGTTCGTTGTCAGTCTGGTCTCCAGCCCGGGGTCGGGTAAGACCGCGTTTCTCGAAAAGACCCTCACTCTGCTTCGCCCGAGTTATCGGGTGGCCGCACTGGTGGGCGACCTTGCCACCGAGAATGACGCCCTTCGGCTGGCCCGCAGCCAGGTTCCGGTCAAACAAATCACCACCGGAACGCTCTGCCACCTCGAAGCCGCCATGGTGGAAAAAGCGCTGGAGGATTGGGACCTCAACCAACTGGATTTCCTCTTTATCGAAAATGTCGGCAACCTGGTTTGTCCTTCTTCTTATGATCTGGGAGAAGACCTGCGCCTCGTACTCATCTCGGTGACCGAGGGAGAGGACAAGCCGCTGAAGTATCCCACGATTTTCAATAGCGCGGACGTTGCGATCATAACCAAAACCGACTTGGCCGCTGCCGCGGAGTTCAATTGGGACGCTGCGTTCGCCAATATCCAGGCCGTACGTCCGGGCATGCCTGTTTTCCGGCTTTCCGCAAAAACTGGAGAAGGCATGGAGGAATATCTGCAATTTGTGGGCGGGCGCATGGCGGATTTGCGCTCGTCGGCCGCGGTCTGAGAAGTTCGCTCGCTTTGCTGAAGCTATCGAAGGAGTGGTACCCCTGGCAGGAGTCGAACCTACGTAGAACGGTTTAGAAGACCGTTGCCTGATCCGCTAGGCTACAGGGGCACGAGGCTTCTGCGATTAGTTTACCGCACTCGCCCACCCACTTCCGAAAAACGTGGTTGACCATAGCGGTGAAGTCCCCGCAGGTGAAGTTTCATTCATCTTGACACGGGTTGGTAATCGGAAGACAATCTGAAAACCCCTCCCCGGCGAAGTGCTCCAAAGCAGCTTCGTCCAACATCCTTATGGCCTCGATCTCTGGAGTTAGGCTCGCCCGGATTTAAATTCCGGAAAAGACGCATTGCCAGGAGAAAGCTTATGTTTGCCAGTCATCGCTTGAAATCCTTCCTACCCATCCTGACCGGCGCGATCCTGCTTGCGCCCCTGAGCGCGCAGCAACGCTACCTCTATGACAGGCTGACGGTCGGCACCGGTTCCAAGCCCATCGCGGTGGCCTCGGGAGACTTTAACAACGACGGCCGGCTTGACCTGGTGACCGCCAACCAGGGGAGCAAGAGCGTTTCCGTTCTGCTGGGGAGGGCCGACGGTTCGTTCAACCCGAAGACCGACTATGCGGTGGGAACGCAACCTTCGTCAGTCGCGGTTGGCGACTTCAACGGAGACGGCAATCTGGACATTGCGGTGACCAATTCAAAAGACAACACGGTCTCCATTCTCCTCGGCACCGGCACGGGAGGATTCCAGCCGCATGCTGACTATGTGACCGGCCTGAACCCCCGGTCGATCGCCGTCGCAGACTTGAACGGTGACGGCAAGCTCGACTTGGT
>JANYBT010000115.1 GCA_025360645.1 Acidobacteriaceae bacterium
CGACCTGCGGCGCCGTCACCAGGGCACTTGAGGCTTGCGCCTGAGCGCAGAGGTAGGCGAGGAATCCGGCAGTCAGGAGGGGCATGTCCACGGCCAGCATCAAGTTGAAGGCGGCATCGGACTGGGAGAGGGCGGCGTGGATTCCGCCGAGCGGGCCATGGTCAGGAAATTGATCTTCCACTACCGGCGCGAAGGCGGCATACAGATCGCGGCGGCCCACGATACTCACCCTGGGCGTGACCGACCGGGCGAGGGCGAGGGCCCGGACCAGAAGAGTGCTGCCGCGAAACTCTACAAATGCCTTGTCACGGCCCATGCGCGAACTCTTTCCTCCCACCAGAACGAAGGCGGCGAAAGGTAAGTTGGACGAGTCGGGCGCGGACATGGGGACAGTGTATCAATCCTTCGCGAGTGAATTGGGGATGTGGAACGATCGCCTGGCCAGGTTGGAGGGGGACGGGCTCGGTGGCTTGATTCCGGGGCCCAATCTGGTTCGTCGCGAAGCCTGACGCCCATATATACTATTGTTCAGTGCGCTGAACCGACCCGCCGCCATCCCAATCCCCCGGGCTCGGAGTGGGCAGTTTACTTTCGCGGAAAGAAGTGAACCCAAATGAACTTGATGAAGGCGTCGCTCCTCGTCATTGCGCTCTCCCTGGCGGCTCATGCAAGAGTGACCGTCACCGTCTCTCCGACTCCCTTCACCATGGGCGTGGGGTCGAACCTGCGATTTACCGCAACGGTTACGGGCACCACGAACCAGGCGGTGAACTGGAGCGTGAACGATGCGAGCGTGGGAACCATCGACAGCAGCGGCCTGTATATTGCCGCGGTGACGCTACCCAGCGTGGGCGTGGTGATTACGGCGACGTCGCAACAGGATTTGACTGCGTCGGACTCGGCCAGCGTCACGCTCGCCACGACGGATCCAGTGGGCAAAGTGCTGTCCAATTCCGTCATCACGTGTCCGAAGAGCAGACTCACGGGGGTGTGCTATTCGTTGGATGTCTCCTGTCCGGGCATCGCCGACCAAACCGCTTATCTGAAGGAAGTCCTGCCCACCGGAACCGCGATTGGAACAGTGTTGTTTCTGGGGGGAGGTGGTGGCGCGACACTCTATGAGAACGCCTTCACCTACGGCAGTACGGCAATCAATACCGCGCTGGGAGGACAGTATCGCGTGGTGGAAGTGAGTTTTGACGCGCCCTTTATTACCACGAATCCGGACGGCTGGCTGACCGGACCGGGGGGGCCGAGAAGGACGGCGTGCCGCTTGGCCACGGCTTCGCACTGGGTGTACGACAATTTGCAAGCCGACAACAGCAAGCCGTTCTGTGCGACCGCCAACAGCGGCGGGGCACAGGGTCTGGGACACATCATGGCCCACTACGGGGTGGCCAGCATTTATTCACTGGTGGAGCCGACGAGTGGCCCACCCTTCGCCCGGCAGGATTACGCTTGCGAGTGCACCCAGCCGAGAGTCTTTAACAGTTGCACCGGCACCAATACGGGCCAATGTGGCGGCACCAAGAACGCCACGAGCTTCATCGACCCTTCGTATGCGTCCACGATCTGTTCGACCGCCGTGATCAGCCGCAGCACGGTGGACGGGCCGGAGTTTTTCTCGGACAGCGTTCCCACACCGGACGGAACCTACTCTTATCCGACGACCTATGTGCGATTTCTGACCGGCGGCCAGGACAAGAGTTCGGCCGAAGTTCAACTCTCAAACTGGCAGACGATCATCACGTCGGGAAGTTCGGTCGCATGCATTGCGGATGCGCCGCACCCGCTGCCGAACGTTTTGGATGGAGCCCAGCAGGTGGGCAATGACATTCTGACCTACTGCAAGATTCAGAAACCTTGAGTTGGATTTCGGGGCGGAGGGTAGAGCTTTCACCACAGAGGGACACTGGGGGACACAGGGTAGGGATTTCTACCACAGAGGACACTGCGTAGGGCTTTCTCCGACAAATGTGCACTGAGGGGCTTGGAGGAGAGCGGAGGTCCGTTGGAACCTTCGCTGCATCCACACTCTCCACGCTACGATGAGAAAGCGGATGCGAAATCACAGAGAGCTGTGATAGACTTCCCGCGCAGTTGCAGCTTCGTTTTTCCGCGCCGCACTGCGGATGTGGGCAAAATCAATCAAGGGGATTCCCGACGACATGGGCCTCGCGCTGCTCGCGATTATCTGGCTGATTACACTGGCCAGCACGTATTTTTTTGTCGCCAAAACCTGGTGGCTCCCGGTGGGGGCATCCGCCGCTGCGCCGTGGATTGACCACCAGTTTGCGGTGACATTCCTCCTGATGGGCTTTATCTTTGTGGCCGCACAGGTCACGTTGGGGCTGTTCAGTTACCAGTATCGCGACCGCCCGGGCCAGACGTCGGACTACTCCCACGGCAACAATAAACTGGAGTTGATGTGGACGGTTCTCACGGCGATCCTGTTCGTTGGCCTGAACCTGATGGGAAGTCACCTGTGGGCCAGCGAGCGCTTCGCTCCGGCGCACGAGGGGGCGACGAAGGTGGAGGTAACGGGGGCGCAGTTCGCCTGGTATTTCCGCTATCCCGGGCCGGATGGAACCTACGGCAAGGTGAATCCCAAGGACATTAGCGCGGAGGAGCAGAACCCGCTGGGACTGGACGCATCGGATCCGGCCGCGAAAGACGATGTGGTCAGCGGCGTGATGTACCTGCCGGTGAACCGCGAGGCCGACATCACTCTGCGGGCGCAGGACGTGATTCATAGCCTGTTCATCCCATCCATGCGGTTCAAGCAGGATGCAGTGCCCGGCTTGCTGATCAAGATGCACTTTACGCCGGTGATGACGGGCGACTATGAAATTGCCTGCGCGGAGTTATGCGGGCTTGGCCATTACAAGATGCACGGCATTCTAAAAGTGGTGAGCCCGGAAGATTTTGACAAGTGGATTGCGTCCAAGGAGGCGGAGAAACAGTAAATGTCGACCCCGGAGATCATTCACGCGCACGCGGCCCCACAAGGCTTCATTCGCAAATACGTGTTCAGCCTTGACCACAAAGTGATTGGAATTCAGTATTACTTCCTGGCGCTGGTTGCGGTATTTGTCGGGATGTTCCTTTCGCTCTTAATGCGCATCCATTTGGTCTGGCCGACCGCCAGCATTCCGCTGTTTGGCGACATCAAGCCGGAGACCTACCTGACGCTGTTGACCATGCACGGCACCATCATGGTGTTTTTTGTGCTGACCACGGCGCCGCAGGGCGGGTTCGGCAATTATTTTCTGCCAATTCAGATTGGGGCGCCGGACATGGCGTTCCCGGTGTTGAACATGCTTTCGTTCTGGACCACGGCGGTGGCGTTTGTGGTGATGCTGGCCGCGTTCTTTGTCGAAGGAGGCGCGCCACTGCACGGCTGGACTGGCTATGCGCCGCTGAGCGCAATTCCGAGTTCGGGACCGGGGGAGCAACTGGGCGCCGACTTATGGATCCTCAGCATCGCGATTTTCTGTTTGGGGTCGCTGATGGGCGCACTGAACTTCATCACCACCGTCCTGGACATGCGCGCCAAAGGCATGACCATGATGCGCATGCCGCTGACCTGCTGGTCGTGGTTCATTACTGCGATTCTGGCGCTGCTGGCGTTCGGGGTGTTGCTGGCGGGCGGGATCCTGCTGTTGATGGATCGCAATCTGGGCACCAGCTTCTTTGTTCCTGCGGGGCTTAGCTTGACCGGCAAGATGATCTTTCCGGCGGGTGGATTCGGCGGAGATGCGCATTTTTCTCATGCGGGTGGGTCACCCCTGCTGTGGCAGCACTTGTTCTGGTTCTTCGGGCATCCTGAGGTGTACATCGCGATTCTGCCCGGCATGGGGGTGGCGTCGCAGTTGCTCTCGACGTTCTCACGCAAGCCGATCTACGGTTACAAGGCCATGGTGTATGCCATGCTCTCGATTGGCTTTCTGGGCTTCATGGTATGGGGCCATCACATGTTCATGAGTGGAATGAGCCCCTACACGGCGTTTGCCTTTTCCATCATGACGATGGCGATCGGAGTGCCCTCGGCGATCAAGACCTTTAACTGGCTGGGGACGATATACAAGGGCCGGATCCGCTTCCAAAGCCCGATGCTGTTTGCGATCGGTTTTGTTTCGTTGTTCGTTTCCGGCGGATTGAGCGGGCCTTTCCTGGCGCAACCGGTGCTCGATATCCAGTTGCACGATACCTACTTTGTGCCGGCACACTTCCACCTCATCATGGGCGTGGCAGCCATCTTCGGCATCTTTGCGGGCACCTATTACTGGTTTCCCAAGATGTTTGGACGCATGATGAACGAGACGCTGGCGCAGTGGCACTTCTGGTTCAGCTTGATCGGTGCGTATGCGATTTTCATGCCGATGCATTATCTGGGCATGGCGGGACATCCGCGGCGGTATTCGCAGTTGACCGAATTGCAGTATCTGGCGCCGTTGTTGCCCTTGCAGAAGTTCATCACCTATGCGGCGGTCGCCACCATCGCGGGTCAATTCTTGTTCTTGTTCAATTTTTTCTGGAGCATGTTCAAGGGGCCGAAGGCGAGCGACAACCCGTGGGAATCCACCACGCTGGAGTGGACGACCAGTACGCCGCCGCCGCATGACAACTTTGGCGGAAAGGTGCCGGTGGTGAACAACGGGCCGTATGAATACAGCGTGCCGGGCGCTGCGCGCGACTTCGTGATGCAGACCGACCCGCCCGTAGGATCGGGGCATTAAGCAGCATGGCGACGTTTACACCTACCGTTCCAGGACAGAAGGCGACTGCCGGGCAGGGCGGCGGCGGCGGGAGCGCGCCGCCCAGGCGCGGCGGCGGCGGAGATAGTAACCGAGGGTCCGGCGGTGGTTCTTCGAATTACGGAGAGCGGCTGCGCCGGGCGCGGCTGGGGTTGGCATGCGGGCTGACCCCAATTTTGATGTTGTTTGTGTCGTTCACCAGCGCTTATGTGGTGCGCAAGGGCTTGCCCACTCTGGATGCCACCACCAACCAGTATGTGCACGATTGGCTGCCGGTGAACCTGCCGTGGACGCTGTTGATCGTAAATTCACTGGTGCTGATTCTAAGCAGCTTGACCATGGAACTGGCGCGGCGTGACATCACGCGGCAGGCTGCATTGGCGCCGGCGGCACGCATCCCGGGCGTTTCGCTGGGCCGGGAGCGACACTTCCCCTGGTTGAGCATCACCACGGTGTTGGGGGTCGCATTTCTGGTGGGGCAGTGGATGGCCTGGCGAGCGCTGGCGGATCGCGGGTTCTACGTCGCCAACACGCCGAGTAGTTCGTTTGTGTATCTGCTGACCGGGATGCACGCGATCCATCTGGCCGGTGGAGTGATTGCGCTGCTGGCTGCGGGAGCCATCGCGCTGCTGCATCGTCCGCTGGACAACCGGCGGATCGTCGTGGACGTCACGGCATGGTACTGGCACTTTATGGCGTTGCTATGGATTTACGTGTTTGCGTTGCTGGCACTGGTGCGGTAGCTCGAAACCAACCGATCGACAGGAGAGCGGAACGATGAGCGAGGTCGCAGTGCATCATGGGGCGGTGGGAGCTGGGGTGGTGGGAGCTTATGAGCCATCCTATTTTGGCACCTATTCCAAAAAGATTGGCATGTGGCTGTTTCTGCTTTCCGACTCGCTGACGTTCGGAGCGCTGCTCTATGCCTACAGTTACGGGCGGCTTTCGACGCCGAACTGGCCGACGCCGTTTCACTCTGAGAGCATTGTGAACGCGACCATCATGACGGCGTTCCTGTTGACCAGTTCGCTGACCATGGTGCTGGCGGTGCGTGCCTCGGTAGATGGCAACGCCAAGGCGCAGCGGATGTGGCTGATTGCGACCATGATTTGCGGCATGGCGTTCATCATCCTGCACGGGCGCGAGTGGTCGCATTTGATTGCAGCCGGGCTGACGCTGCCGATGTTCCCCAAGGTGCCGGGACATGGAGGGGAAGTCGAGTTCTTGAGCGTCAATCACGGGGTCCCGCAGTTTGCTGCGACCTTCTTTGGCCTGACTGGGATGCACATGCTGCACGTCACACTGGGAGTGGCTTACCTGGGGATCATTACGTTTCGCAAGAAGTTCATTCCGGTGCTGGTCGTCTTGTGGCTGGCGGCCTGGCTGGGAACGCCGTCGTATAGCCCGTTCCACTATTTGTCGCACGTCATTCTGGTGACCGCAATCGTGTGCGGTGTGATTCTGTGGCTAAAACCGAAAGTGTATGACTCAGGCGACGTGGAAGTGGCCGGGTTGTATTGGCATTTCGTGGATCTGGTGTGGATGTTCATTTTCCCGCTGGTGTATTTGATGTCGACCAAGATTGTGTAGGAGGCGTGGGGGAGACAGCTGGTATCCGTTCGGACGGAGAGAAATGCTTTCCGATCACAGCGAGACACGGGGTAGGGCTTTTGCCTTCCCGAAGATAAGAACTGGTAAGAATCCTGGGTGAGGAGAGATTCGCGATGGATGCAATGCAAGAAGAGTTGGTGCTTGAGGTGGCAGAGCAGCACCGGCACCACGCCAAGTCGCAATTTTTCTGGGTGTGGGGCGTGTTGCTGCTGATCACCGCAGTGGAAGTGTATCTTGGCTACCAGAACATGAATCCGGTGCGAATGCTGAGCATTCTAATGGCGCTGTCGATTGTGAAAGCGGCGCTGATCATTGGGTACTTCATGCACATGAAGTTTGAGGTGTCGCGGATGAAGTGGCTGACCATGGCGTCGCTGGTGATGTGCCTGTGCATGATGTCGGTTTTCTTTCCGGATGCGATGCGAATTTTGTCGCTGGGTGTGAAATGAAGAAGCGCTTCGTGATGGCAGGGTTGGGACTGGCGCTGTGGGCCCCGCCTGCGCTGGGCCAGGGCTGCGCCATGTGCTACTCCAATGCGGTGGCAGCCGGCAAAGATGGACAGGTGGCCATCAATCGCGCCGTCATCGTGCTGTTGGCGCCCCCGTTGGGGTTCATGAGCCTGGGCGTGGGGTTAGCGTTCCGATATGGCAAGAAACGCGACGAGGAGCAAGGAGAATAGGGCTTCTCGGCGTGTCATGATCTTGTCGTCATCAGCAGTGGAAAGATGGCAAACACCCCTAGCATCAGATAGTACAGCGTCCCCGCCACGGGGTCTCGAGTCGCAAAATATTCTTGGATGGAGAGACCGCGCAGCCAGATCGTCAAGGTGACTTCCGCCATCAATGAGAGTGCAAGGGCGACCGCACCCATCCCCAGCCGGGCTGCAGGAGCCGGAGAGACGGCCAGACGCTTCACCGTCCACCGCGCCGCGAGCACGATGACCATAAACATCAGCGGCATTTCCATCAGTTCGGCGGTTCTAACTCCGAAGCGGGGAACGATCCACAGGGTGCGGATGATGCCGAGCACAAAGCCTGAGCCGAATACCAACGCGAAATAGACCACGCCTGAATAAATCACGCCTGATTTCAGGGTTTTCATGACAGTGTGCAGAGCTTCGCTATGGTCTGGTGACGGCGGCCTCGACGGGACTCACCGGCTTCAGGCGCACTTCCCTTCTCCCTTATAATCATAAGACTGCATGATGACAATGGGGCGTCTGGTGCGCGCTCCTAGAAGTCACGGCGATGAAGTCACGGCGATTGTAAACCATGTCCACAGAAAGCATTATCGTCCGCGGGGCCCGGGTCCACAATCTCAAAAACATTGATTTTGAGATACCGCACAACGCCTTGACGGTGGTGACGGGAGTGTCAGGGTCGGGCATATCGTCGCTGGCCGCCTGCAGGCCGGTGATCGCCTGCCGCCGGAACTGGAACTCGCGCGCCAGTTCGGTGTGAATCGTTCCACTGTGCGCGAAGCCCTGCGCGAGCTCGACAGTGCCGGTCTGCTGGGTCGGCGCCGTGGTTCGAAGCGCATGATGGTGACGCGCCCCGGACCCGCCCAGATCGGCGCTGGCGTGCGACGCGCGCTGGTGCTCCACGACGTCACTTTTCTGGACGTCTGGGAAGCACTGATGATTCTCGAGCCACCGCTGGCCGCCGTGGCCGCGACCCGCCGTTCGGTGGCCAACCTGAAGCGCCTGCGGGCGACCCTTAAAAGCGTCCGCGCTGATGTGGACTCCCTGCAGACCGTGGTTCACGTCGGAGATTTTTTCCGCGCTCTCGGCGAAGCGAGCGGCAACCCGGCCCTGTTGCTGGCTCACGAGCCACTGATTCAGCTGCTGGAGCCTTCGCTCGCCGCCATGATAATCAAGGTGCCACAAGCGCGCACCCGCATCATTGACGCCCAACGCCGCCTGTGTGCAGCAATTGCCAGTCGCGATAGCGAGGCAGCGCAATCCTGGATGGGCAAGCATATCCGCGATTTCAAGCGCGGCTACGAGCTGGCTGGCATTGACCTGGGCCGCAC
>JANYBT010000001.1 GCA_025360645.1 Acidobacteriaceae bacterium
TGTTGCTCAACCAGGGACGCGACGGCGCGCTTTACGGCACCACGGAATTTGGCGTTCCGGGCGCCACGACACAGGGACTCGGCACCATCTTTCGACAGCCCATCAGCGGCGCGAACGTTTTGCTGCATCAGTTCACCGGGACCGACGGCCAGTATCCAACGGGTGGAGTCACTCTCGCCAGCGATGGCAACTTCTACGGGACTACCTCCAACGGCGGGCTCTATAATTTTGGTGTCTTGTTCAAGATCACTTCGATTGGCGCGTTTACTGTCCTCTACAACTTCAGTGGCGGTAGCGACGGCGGAATCCCTTTGTCGTCTCCGATCCAGGCATCCGACGGAAACCTCTACGGCACCACCACCTTTACGAACTCGGTCGGCGTATCGACGATTTATCAGTACGTGCCGTCCACCCGAATCTTGAAGACGATCCACACCAGCGACTTCACCCACGGTTCCGGCTTCCTCACTCCGCCGTTGCAGGCCTCTGACGGGACACTGTATCTCGCCGCCGAAGGCGGCGGCGCCAGCTTCTGCGGGTCGATCCTTGGGCTGACACTGGCCGGAGCTGTGCTCGAATCTCATAGCTTTCCCTGCCAACCCGGCGGCGCCACCCCCGGCCCCATCATTCAAGCCAACGATGGCAACATCTACGGCACCACGCAGCAGGGTGGAAATAATGGGGGCTTCAACTCAACCATCTTTGAGTTGTCTGCGGCTGGCCTCCAGGTGCTCTACAACTTTGGAACCGTGACCTCCGATGGCTCGTTCGTTCTCGCCGGCCTTACCCAGGGGACGGACGATAATTTCTACGGCGCGGCTGCGCTGGGAGGCGCGCACAACGCGGGCTCGCTGTTCGAACTCACCTCGGGCGGCACATACAGCAAGCTATACGATTTCCTCCAGCGGCAGAATCCCACCTACCAGTATCCCCAGGCTGCTCCCACTCAACATACCAACAGTTTCTTTTATGGAGTGACCACGTACGGGGGACGGAACGCCCTGGGCCAGGTCTACCGCTTGTCGCAGGGACTGGGTTCTTTCGTCACTTTCGTCCGGGCGCAAGGCAAGGCGGGCAGTCAGGCGCAGATCCTCGGTCAGGGGTTGACTGGCACCGCGAGCGTGACCTTCAACGGCGTCCCGGCAGCATTCAGGATTGTGTCCGATACCTACCTGACGGCCACCGTACCTGCCGGGGCGGGAAGTGGCCGGGTCGTCGTGGTTACGCCCAGCGGTTCCCTCACCAGCAACAAAAACTTCAACGTTCAGTAAGCTCAGTCGAGGAGCAACTGACAACTGACAACTGCCGTTACTCCACCCGCGCCGCGATCTCCCCTTTGGCTAGCCGCGCCGACACCTTCTCGCCCGCTTTCACCTGGGACGCATCCTTCAGTAATCTTCCTTTGCTGTCGAACACCAGAGCATACCCGCGATTCAGAATCGCCACCGGCGACAGCGCTCCCAGTTGTCCGCTCGACCGCTCCAGCCGCGCCCGCACTCGCGCCAACGCTGCCCGCGCCGCCGCTGCCAGTGCCGACGTTTGCCCCGCCAGTTCGCGTCCAATGCCTTCCAGCCTGCGCCGCGCATCATAGTGCCGCGCCGCCGCCGATGCCGTCTCCCAGCGCCGCCGTTGTTTTTCCAGAATCTGCCGCTCCGCCCGTTCCAGCCGGTATCCTAGATCGTCCAGCTTCTGCTGTCGCCGATGGATGCCGTCCATCATGCGGCCGAAGGCGCCCTGTTGTGCGGCTTGGGTCAGACTCTGGCGCGCCATCAGCAGGTGATAGCGCACCGCGCGCTGCAACCGTTCGCGCAAGCTCTCGACATTCTGCTCGACTTGCTGCCGCGACTCGATCACCAACTCCGCCGCTGCGGAAGGTGTTGGCGCCCGCAAGTCGGCGACGAAATCCAGAATCGTGAAATCGGTTTCGTGTCCCACCGCGGAAATCACCGGCACCCGCGCCGCGGCCACGGTCCGCGCCAGCGCCTCATCGTTGAACGCGGCCAGATCTTCGGTGGAGCCCCCACCGCGCGCCACAATCACCACGTCCACCAGCCCGCTCTGGTCGAAATACAGTACTCCGGCCCGCACCTCTCCGGCGGCCGCGGCCCCTTGCACCTGCGCCGGATAAATCAGAATGTTCGCGGTGTGATGCCTCCGCTCCAGAATGTTCAGGATGTCGCGCAGCGCGGCCGCCTGCGGCGAAGTCACAATGCCAATGCGCCGCGGCAGCGTGGGGATCGGCTGCTTTCGCTCCTCGTCGAACAGCCCTTCCGCCTGCAAGCGTGCTTTCAATTGTTCGAACGCGATCTGCAGTGCGCCCGCTCCCTTGGGCTCCAGGTATTCGGCGGAAATCTGCAGCTCGCCGCGTTCTTCATACACCGTGACCCGGCCTCGCACCACCACTTGCATCCCGTTCGCCGGACGGAACCGCAACAGCCGCGCCGCCGACCGGAACATCACGATCTTGATCTGCGCCGACTCTTCTTTTAGGCTGAAATAGATGTGTCCGGCCGCTGACGCCTTGAAGTTTGAGATCTCCCCTTCCACCCAGGCGTCGGCAAATTCCTGTTCCACCCGGCCGCGCACCGCCGCCACCAGAGCCCGCACTGTCCACACGTGCCGCTCCGGTGCTCTAAAATTGAAACCGAGTTGGTCGTTACCCGCCATCGCTTGGAGTGTATCGCAAGTGGTTTTGCCAAAGCAGCGAATCAAAGGCCTGATGGGATGATGAAACCGGCGCCATGGCTCTACTACACCACCGACCGCACCCAGTTTTCCGGGAACGAAGCCGTGCGCCGAAAGTCGCTGCTGGCCAAAATTGCCGAGGCGACCCGTGCCGGGGTGGACTACATCCAGTTGCGCGAGAGGGACCTCAGCGCGCGCGCACTGGAATCGCTGGCCCGCCAGGCTCTGCAGGTCATTCGCGAAAATAGCGGGCGCCTCGGCTCTCCTCGCCTGCTGCTCAACTCCCGCAGCGATGTCGCGCTTGCGGTCGGAGCGGACGGCGTCCACCTGCGCTCCCTTGACCTTGCCCCTGCCGAAGTACGCCGCATCTGCCGCGCGGTGGCGTCGCCCCCTGCTAGAGAATTCCTGATCGGAGTTTCCTGTCACACCCCGGCTGAGATCGCCGCCGCCGAAGCCGGTGCGGACTTCGTCGTGTTCGGCCCGGTGTTTGAAAAGCGGGCTGCACCCACCCAGGTTGCCCTTGAGCCTGCTCCCTGGCCCGCAGGACTGGCTCAACTGTCGCTGGCCTGTCGCGCCAGCATCCCGGTGCTTGCGCTGGGTGGCGTTACCCTCGACAACGCGCGCGAATGTATCGCTCAGGGCGCGCGTGGCGTCGCTGGCATCCGCCTGTTTCAGCAGAACGATGTGCAGAAAGTAGTTGCCGCCCTGCGAACGAGCTCGCCCAGATGACCGCCTCCGCCCCCACGCTCGCGCTTGTTCCTGCGATGGCGCTCATCCCCGCGAGCTGGTTCGAGATGGGCTGTGCCACTGGACAAGACAACGAGCGTCCAGTGCACGGCGTCTGGGTGGATGCGTTCCAGATCGCACTCCGCCAGGTGACCAACGCGGACTACGCGGGGTTCCTCGCCGAAACCAGTACGCCCGCCCCTCCGTTTTGGACGGACCCAAACTTCTGCGATCCTCAGCAGCCCGTGGTTGCGGTCTCGTGGTTTGATTCCGTGGCCTATTGCGAGTGGCTCGCGGCGAGGACCGGCCAGCCGTTTCGCTTGCCCACAGAAGCCGAATGGGAACGCGCGGCCCGCGGAGGCGTGGAACAGAAACTCTATCCCTGGGGAGACGTGGAACAGAAGCTCTATCCTTGGGGAGACACACTCCCGCAAGACCTGCCCGATTATGCCGCGCGCTGCCTGCGCTGGGCCACCGGCCCGGAGCGGGTGGGCCTCGCCGCGCCCAACCCATTTGGCATTTTCAATTTGTGCGACAACGTGCACGAGTGGTGCAGCGACTGGTTTGCCGCCGACTATTACGCGCAATCGCCGGAACGCAATCCCCCCGGCCCCGAACAAGGCGAGCGCCGGTCGTCGCGCGGAGGCTCCTGGCGCCACCACATCAAAATGTCACGCTGCGCCGCCCGCTCCAGCATTCCACCGCAATTCCAATATGCGGATTATGGGTTTCGCGTGGCAGCAGATGTGGTGAGAGTCTATTGATTTGTAATCCTGTCTTTTACGATTTGTCATCCCTTTTACGTTTTGTCATCCCATCTTTTAAAATTTGTCATCCCCTCGCTTCGTTCGGGATGACAATCAAGAGGTCGTTCGGGATGACAATCAAGAGGTTGATGGGGGAAACAGGCCGCACCTTGGACCGCGCAATTCCAGCGCGCGCGAAACTGCAAGGTCCTTCACTTCGCTCACAACCCCGCCGGCCAACGGCGGGCGCCATGGAAAACGCGCAATATCTGGACTTCCTCTCCGCGCACTCGGTAGGGAACGATGCAGGGAGTGTCGGGCACCACCAGTTCCCGCGTGCCTGGAACCCGACCCGCGCGCCCCATCGCCGGATGGCGTGACAGGCGTTCGACGGAGGCTGCAATCGCGGCAACTACGCGTCCTGCGGCAGCTGGGTTGTCGCGCGCAATGTAGGCGGCCTCGGCGTTCAAGTTGACCAGGGCCAGTCTCAGCCATCTAACCCGCACGGCGCGTCCACTTCTTCAGGGTTCGTTGCACCGTCCGGTCATCGGCGAAATCGCCCGCTTCGGCCTCCACCACCGCCTTGCGGGTCTCCGCGATCTGCCAGGCGTTCAGTGCTACGTACTCCCGCACCGCTTCGGTCATCAGGAACGACCGGCTGCGCTGCGTGGCCTCGGCCAATTGGTCCAAGTCTTGCCGCAGCTTCGGATCGAGACGGAGTGTAAAAACTTTTGATGCCGTCATGTGTAATACCTCGTATTACGATTGAGTCGAGTATACTGCGACAGCATCAAAGTGTCACTTTGCGACGAGGCTTCGTGCGGTTGTAGTAAATTCCGGAACCGGTATATGCGCGGCGGTCCATAGTTTGTCATCCCGAGCGGCTCAAGGAATTGCTGGGCCGCCAGGCCGAACTGAATGCGGCGCTCGATCTCGACAAAGGTGAGCGGCAGGTTGCGGCGGCCGCCGAGGCAGAGGGAAGCGCTGAGGTTGACGGGAATGCCGGAGCAGATGAGAGAGCCGTTGGGGTGGCGGCGCGCGCCGGAACGCGTCACAGCAATCTGCGCCGGAACCGCACTGGCGGGAGCGATGAGAACAGTTTTGATGACGGTGCCAAGACCGTGTCAGCCCCGAGAAGGCCCTCGGCGCCGGGGACGAAGTTTTGATATGTGCGGCTTTTGCGTCGTTTATTGGCAACTTTACATCATCGCCTTGCGGCATGGGGGCGCAGTTCGTTGGCGAGGTTCAGCAGCCGACGCTCGACCAATTTGTGCCACTTCCACGAGTAGGGCGTTTTTCGTCCAGGTGAATTACTTTCGAGTTGCTCGTGATTCGGGAATTGGCTGTCTGCTAAGGATGCGTGCCTCTTTTCCGGACAAACTCATGCAAACAAAGCGGTCACAATCGAGGCCTGCACTGACTCAAAACCTCTGCGCTAAGAAACACTCAGTCACAGTGCATGCCGCTTTCCATTCCTCACTTAGGCCACGCGATGGTAAGCAGGAATACGCTGTCGCACTTGGCTTCGACATCATGAGGAACGTCGTGATCGAGCGTAAGCAGCCTTCCGGTTTGCATCTCAATGACCTGTTCTTGGGCGTGAACCTGGATCTCACCAGAGAGTGACTGAATGGAAATACGCCCTGCCGTTTGATGTTCGTGAAGACGTCCTCCGGCTTTGAGCGCAATCAGGACAATCCGAAGGTCGGAGTACTTTACGATCGTGTTCGCGGTATGTTCCGCTTGCCATGGCTGCTCAGATTGGAGCCTACGGACTTCCTCAGCTATGTCAAAGCTGAGTAGCGTACCGGACGTAGGGACTGGCTGGCGAATGCCGCCTCGCGAATGCTCCTCGTGCTGATTCATCAATTGT
Organism: Acidobacteriaceae bacterium; assembly: GCA_025360645.1. Lineage (GTDB taxonomy): Bacteria > Acidobacteriota > Terriglobia > Terriglobales > Acidobacteriaceae > JANYBT01. The sequence goes on from JANYBT010000001.1 coordinate 6,031, forward strand.
TCTCCTGTAGTAACCGTGACGTCGTTCGCTGTCGGTTGGGATTCGGTGGCCGAAATAACGAGGTCACCGCCATCGGCATGAGCCCTGTTCGCAAGTCGTTCCCAAGCTGAACTCAGAGCCTCGATGGGTTCGCGATCGAATAACCTGACCTGAAACACAGGCGGACACTCCGTTTCCTGAGTGACCGGACACCCGCAGCGGACTACGGTGTGCGACAACAACACATCGCGTAACGGTACTTGGTAGGTCTGACCGCAAGCATTGCACGGCAGCCGGATCGAGACCGCGTCGAGAATGTTCATGGTTTAAGGCTCTCCGATAGCCGCCATCTTGAACTCTGTGGCGCACACTGCTGAAACTGATCGATGCCTTGTGCCAGATCCTCTGCGAACGTCTTAAGGGCCTGGTGGGCAGTCGTCCCAGGGCCCGCACCGCACGATTCAAATTGTCTACACTTATAAGAAGCAAAACTGTGCCATTTTGACCTGTCATCAGCTGGCACATTGTCGACAATTCCGGAAGATGCTTCTTGATTATCCATTGTGGCTGCGGGCGGCGCATTTCTTCAACTTTCTTCTTCTCTCGCTTCTGGTCCGGAGCGGTTTGGAGATATTGAGCGCACATCCGAGACTTTACTGGAACGATCACTGCGCGCCGGGAAGCGAATGGCTCAAGCTCACGAAGAAGAAGAGGCCTGACGACCGGCTCTGGACGGCGAGCGACGAGGAAACCTCGTTCCCGTCTGGGATTGCCCTGCCCGGCCACGAGAACCTTGGTCTGGGGCGGCACTGGCACTTCCTCGCGGATTTTTCGTGGCTGGTGACAGGTTTGATATACGTCGCAATGCTCTTCATCACGCCAGAATGGCGACGGCTAATTCCGACCTCCTGGCAGATTGTCCCGGATGCATGGCACGCAATGCTTAGCTATCTAAGCTTCCATGTTGTCGAAACGCCGGGAGGCTATAACGCTTTACAACAGTTAAGTTACGCAGCGATCATATTCCTGCTCGCGCCGTTCAGCATTGCGACGGGAATAGCGATGTCCCCAGCCATTGCCGCTCGTTTCCCGTGGTATATCAAGATCTTTCACGGACGGCAGGGCGCACGAAGCCTGCATTTTCTGGCGCTGTGCACGTTCATCATGTTCTTCATCGGCCACGTCACCATCGTTGCGGTTCACGGCTTTCGAAAGGGATTGGCGCTGATTGTTCTGGGGGAAACGCACGATCCGGAGCTGAGTCTGGCGCTGACGATCTGGCTCGCCGGTCTGGCCGGGGTAGTGGCCATCCACGTCGTAGTAACAATTTATTCGCGCCGACGTCCGCGCATTGTGCAGAGAGCAACTGAGGCGATCACCGATCCACTGCGCCGACTGCTGTTCGGCCATGGAATCTCCGCTCAGCACTACTCATCTAAGGACATCTCGCCTTACTTCTGGGTGAACGGTCGGCCGCCAACAGAGGAAAGTTATATGGCGATGGCCCACGAGCAGTTTGCAAGCTACAAGCTGACGGTCAGCGGATTGGTGGATAGGCCGTTATCTCTAACATTGGCTGACCTCCACGCAATGCCGAAACAAACACAAATCACAAAGCATTGCTGCATCCAGGGCTGGTCGGGCATTGCGGAGTGGGGCGGCGTATCTCTGCATCACATCGTCGGACTTTGCCATCCGCTTTCAACCGCCCGCTACATCGTTTTCTACGCGTTCGACAACAAATCCACATCGGAGCCTCACGCCCAAGGACCGGGGTACTTCTATGGCACGATTCGCTTGGAGCTGGCGGAAGATCCGCAGACGATACTTGCCTACGAAATGAATGGTCAGCCACTGCCGATTTTGCACGGAGCACCGCTCCGACTTCGAGTCGAAACACAGCTCGGCTTCACCATGGTGAAGTACATTCGCGCGATCGAGTTTATCGAGGACTACACAACCATTGGCCAGGGCCAAGGCGGCTGGCGAGAGGATTATCAGTATTTCAGCCAGGAGGCGGGGATCTGACGAAAAACGTGCGGACCTTCACTGTCTTTACCGTTGGGCATTCCACGCGCCCGTGGAAAGTCTTTCTCGATCTTTTGCGAGCGCACCGAATAGAGCGTGTCATAGATGTGCGCAGTATCCCGCGGTCACGACACAATCCGCAGTTCGACCAGGAGATCCTGCGCACAAAGCTGCGCGGCGCAAGGATCGGATACGTGCACTTGCGAAAGCTCGGAGGCTTGCGCCACGCGCGACGCGACTCTTCGAACATGGGGTGGCATAATAGCTCGTTTCGTGGATTTGCCGACTACATGCAGACCTCGGAATTCGACGCGGGGTTACAGAGGCTGATCAAGTTAGCTGGGCAAAAACGAAGCGCATTGATGTGCGCAGAAGCGGTGCCTTGGCGTTGCCACCGTTCCCTCATCGCGGATGCGCTAACCGTACTCGGAATCCGCGTTGAGGACATCATGAGCAAAAACCGTTCCCAGGTGCATTCACTGACTTCTTTTGGGTGCGTGCGACACGGTCGCATCACATACCCTTGACCGGACCGAGTTTTTGTACCAAGCGTTGTGAGAGTCTCAAGGCCAGGTTTGTCGGCCACTCGTAAGTAATCCAGTTTGACGGGTTGTCGGCATCTCGTCGAATGGACCTGCGAAGGGATCGAAAGCGACCAACTCCTGAATGACGGCGCATCCCGAATCGAAGCCAACGGGCAACGGTGAGATGGCGGGAAGGTCTTGCGTCTGGCCTTTGCGTTACCCCCCTTTTCGATGATCACTGGACAAGGGTTTTCTTGAGCGGACGGCCGGTAGCGGTCAAGGGCGCGTGCAGTTCGCGTTCCTCTCGACCCTTGACGGCGGGGACGGCTGCATAAGCTGGGCGATGGCGAAAAGGGGGGATTGGGATCTCCAAGTGAAATCAATCCTTCGTCAGATTCCGTTTGTCATAGTGGTTGCGATCTGGACATGGGGCGGAATTTCAACCAGTCTGGTGGAACCGGGCAATTTTATTACGTAGTTTTGATGACGGGCGTCACCCTCCCATTATTCGAGCTGCTGCCGAATCCGACCGCAGGCTCGAAATTTCGAAGTTGAAGATTGAGCGGTATCCTTCAGGCCGCGTGATCTATGAGCGCGGCGGCGATTGCATGGATCTGCTTTCTCGGACCGCGACGACATTGCCGTCCCTCACTTCGTTCGGGATGACAAGCACGGGCTTCGGGATGACAACCAAGAAGTTGAAGTGAGCGAAAGGGCGACCGGCAGCGCCCTAAACTACCGCCACCGGCTTCGCCGTGCTGGCCGCTTGCTCGTGGGCGTGGTAGCTGGAGCGCACCATGGGGCCGGACTCCACGTGGCGGAAGCCGAAGCGCAGGGCTTGTTCTTTCAGGTACACAAATTCTCCGGGCGCGTAGAAGCGCGCGATCGGCAGATGGTCCTTCGAGGGACGCAGGTACTGGCCGACGGTCAGAATGTCCACCCCGCGCTCGCCCAGGTCGCGGAACACGTCCACCAGTTCTTCGGTGGTTTCGCCCAGGCCCACCATCACTCCGCTCTTGGTGACCATGCCGGGCGCGAACTGCTTCACCTTGGCCAGGAGGTCCAGCGTGCGCTGGTAGCGCGCGCCGGAACGCACCACGCGATACAGTCGCGGCACGCTCTCCGTGTTGTGATTCAAGACGTCGGGCTGAGCGTCAATCACTACCCGCAGCGGCTCTTCGAATCCCTGGAAATCCGGGATCAGCACTTCCACCCGGCACTCGGGCACCAGCGCGCGAATCTCGCGGATGGTCTCGGCAAAAATTTTCGCCCCGCCCAGGTTGTCGTCATCGCGGTTCACGCTGGTGACCACGGCATGTTTCAGTCCGAGGGTCGCCACCGCTTCGGCCACGCGCTTGGGCTCGTCCCAGTCGATGGGTTCGGGGCGTCCCTTGGGCACAGCGCAGAATCCGCAGCGCCGGGTGCAGATGTTGCCCAGCAGCATGAAGGTGGCGGTGTGGTGGTTCCAGCACTCGCCGATGTTGGGACACTGCGCCGATTCGCAAACCGTGTGCAGGTTCAGTCCGCGCGCCAGCTTTTTCAGATTGTGAAAGTTGTCGCCTGCGGGAGCCTGGGCGCGCAGCCACGATGGCTTGGGCTGCGGAAGCTTCAGACCCACTTCGATTTGCACAAGCTGGGAGGAGGATGCCATGGGTTGATCTGATTCTAGCAAAAAGGCAGTTGCCAGTTGTCAGTTGCTAGGCGCTAGTTGCCAGTTTGGCTCAAGGGTGGTGCGGCGCTTTGGTATCCGCCATGGGCATCCAGTTGCGTAGGGACTTGAAACTCGAAACCCCAAACAGTTGTCAGTTGCCAGTTGCCAGTTGCCAGTAGTCAGTCACGGATCCTGTCGCGTAGGGACTTGAAACTCGAAACCCCAAACAGTTGTCAGTTGCCGGTTGAAAATCCTGCCGCGACGGGACTTGAAACTCGAAACCTGAAACTCGAAACCACGAACTTTAAGATAATCTAATTGAAAATCGTTGCAGATATCGCGTAACTACATGAAAGATATGGACTTAGCGGGGATTTTGAAGTTATTGGAGCGAAAACACCCTTTCCGTTTTGCCAAATGACGCTGCGTCCATCACCCAGGATGGCCATTGCTTAGCTTGCAGGGTACCAAGGTCGACGATCGGGGTCCCGGGACAGGGGTAAGGTCACCCGGACCGTCCACGCGCCTTAGAACGCGTTTAAACGCAAAATCACCCGTTGGCTGCAAAATAGTGCATATGGTGTTTAGCTATTTGAACACCGGCCTCACGGCTGCCGACCAGTCGGCACATTTTCATTTGTCAGTTGCCGGTTGCCAGCTGCTAGTGGTCAGTTGCTAGTCACGAGGATTCTGCCGAGACGGGACTTGAAACTTGAAACTCGAAACTCGAAACCCTGAACAGTTGCACGAACTCAGGCTGCCCCGCAGTGCCGTTCATACTGCTCCAGAATGAAGTGGTCGGTCATGCCGGCGATGTAGTCGCAGACGACGCGAGGCAGAGAGTCCTCGGCCGACTTCTCCTGGTACTGGTGCGGGAGGGCTTGCGGTTTTTCCATCCAGAAGGCGAACAGCTCACGCACCACGCGTTCGGCGTCATCTTTTTCCGGGGCGAGCGCGAAACTGTCGTAGAGGTTGTCGTAGAGGAATTGTTTCCCGGTGCGGCGCTCGACTTCCACTTCCGCGCTGAAGGCGGCGAGGCGTTGCGGATAGCGGCGTACGTCTTCAAGCGTGCGCATGCCCGACGCGGCGATGCCGGCTTGCGTGGTGGTGATCAAGTCGGTGACCAGGCGATTGAGGTAGCTTTTCAGAGTTTCGTTGAACAGTAGTTTTTCCGGCGCGGCGGGATAGGTGCGCTGCACCTCGGCAAAGAATCGCGCGAAACCTGGAACGCCTTCCAGAATCTGCGGCAGGCTGAGCAAGTGGGATTCGTATCCGTCGTCGAGGTCGGCGGTGTTGTAGGCGATTTCGTCGGTCAAGTCAATGAGTTGGGCTTCGAGTGGAGGCCGCTGATCAAGCAGGTATTCGGCCAGTGCTGGATGTTCGGCGGCACTGTAATCGTGCGAGTGCTTGATGATGCCTTCGCGGACTTCAAAGGTCAGATTCAGTCCGCGAAACGCGGCATAGCGGATCTCGAAGTCCTCGACGATGCGCAGCGCGTGCAGGTTGTGATCGAAAAACAGACCGTGCTGTCGCATGGCGGTGTCGAGCGCCTTTTCTCCGGCGTGGCCGAAGGGCGGGTGGCCAATGTCATGCACCAGCGCCAGGGTCTCGACCAGGTCCACGTTCAGGCCCAGCTGCGCGGCGATGGTGCGGGAAATCTGCGAGACCTCGATGGTGTGGGTGAGGCGATTGCGAAAGTGGTCGGAATAGCGGCGAGTGAAGACCTGCGTCTTGGCTTCGAGGCGGCGAAAAGCGCGGGAGTGGATGACGCGGTCGCGGTCGCGCTGGAAGTCGTCGCGGTAGGGATGCGAAGGCTCGGGATGGCGGCGTCCGCGCGAGTGTTCGACCTGCACCGCGTACTCAGCCAGCATGGGAAGAGTGTAACAAGGGCGGGGCTGTCAGACCAAAGCCTCACCACCCCAGGCACCGCGAGGCACGGCTATGCGGCGAGGCGAATGGGAGAGTTGAGGGTAAGGTGCTGCGCGACGCGGGCCAGCCTCTCAGCCGCTATTTTGCGTCGGCCAGCCGGGCCAGGACTTCGCTCGCCTTGGGGATGTCGGGAACGGTGTCGCTGACGCGGCGCCATCGTTCTTTGCCGTCGGGGCCAATGTAGAGCGTGGTTCGAATCGCGATATCGCTATCGCCCGCACCTTTCGCGTGCAGCAGGCCGTATTTAGCGATGACCACCGCGCCGGGATCGCTCAGGATGGTGAACTTGCGGTTGGTTTGCTTGTCCCAGACTTTGTGGGCGTCTTCCTGAGGATCGACGCTGATGCCGACGACTCGAACGTGGAGCTTTTCAAATTCTTCGCTATGCTGCGCGAACTCGCGCAATTGGCTCATGCAGAACGGTCACCAATAGCCGCGGTAGAAAATCAAGACCACACCACTGCCCCGCATGTCGGCCAGGTGGAAGGGCTTGCCATCCTGGTCGTTGAGAGTGAAGTCAGGCGCGGGCTGGCCGGCGGCGGAGGCGATCTGCGGCTTAGGGAGGTTCATTTTCTGGGCGAATAGGCTTAGCGCGACCAAGGCAAAGACCGCGGCAACTACATACGGGACCGACTTGCGGGTCATGCCGATAAGGATATCCGGAGAGAGGGAAAGTTACAAAGGGAAAATTTGTGATTTGGTAATTGCGTAATTTTGTTATTTGCTCTCGTTGATCGAGTAGCGCTCTCAGCATGAGAAGGGACGAGTCCGGGCCGCTCGTCCCCGCGCGCGCTCTTACTGCTTTTCTTCTTTCGCTAGTTTCATCTTGGCGGATTCCAGTTGCTTCTGCACTCGCGCCACGTCGCCGGGGTCCACATCCGCGGCGGTAGTGCGGTTCCACTCTCTGAGGGCGCGCTCCCAGTGCACGGCGGCCAGCTTCAGGCGTCCGGTCTTCTGGTACAGATCTCCCAGGTGGTCCTGCACGGTGGGATCGGTCGCGATGCGCTGCGAGGCTTTGAGCAGGTTCTCTTCCGCCTGATCAAATTTGCCCAGCTTGAAGTAGGCCCAGCCAAGCGAGTCGAGATAGGCGCCGTTGGCGGGATCCAGATTGATGGCCTTCTTGATCAATGCCAAGGCCTCATCCAGCTTCACGCCACGGTCGGCCAGCATGTAGCCGAGGTAGTTGAGGGTCATGCCGTTTTCCGGATCGCTGACCAGCACTTTGCGAAATTGTTCCTCGGCAAGGTCGTATTTTTTCTGGCGCTCGTAGATCGATCCACGCAGGAACGGGATGTACTGCTTGTCCTCGGGAGTGGTGGAAAGTTTCTCGGCCTGGCTGAGGGCCTCGTCGGCCTCCGGGAAGCGGCGCAGGCGGGTGTTCATCTGGGCCAGTGTGACATAGACCTTGCGGTCTTCCGTAGTTCCGTTGAGCATGGTGCGAACGTCCTTCAGGGCCTGGTCGGCTTCGCCTTGATCGGCCAACTGGGCGGCGAGCGCCAAGCGCAATTCGCGGTTGTTGGGAAGCTTAAGCAGAGCTTCTTTGGCGGTGCTGGTCGCGTTCTGCCAGTCTTTGGCTTCGCGATAGGTGTCAATTAGTTGCTGGTAGCCGCGCACCGCGTTGTCATCGCCTAGCGCGATGAGGCGGCGGAAAGTTTCGACCGCCAGTTTGGTGTTGCCAGCGTCGCGGTAAATGGTTCCGAGGCGCTCCAGGAACACGGCGCGATTGCCAATTTCCGCCGGAGTGTAGGTGGCTTTCTCGCCCTTCTTGAGCAAATCCTGCAGCGCCTGCTCCGCCTCGTTGTAGCGCCCCAGGGACTGGTACACCGATGCCAGGTTGTAGGGCACCTCGATGGATTCGGGAACCATCTCCTGCGCCTTCTTTAGATTTTCTAACGCCAGCTCAAACTGGCCCTGGCGACGATAGATTTCGGCCAGGCGCAGAAGAGTCTGGGCATCTTCGGGGTTGGCGTCGGCGACGATCTTATATTGCTCAAGGGCGGCGGCGGTTTGGCCGTCATTCAGCAAGTTCTGGGCCAGGCCGCGAACCGCGTCCAGGTTGTCACTGTCGAGGTCGGTCGAGTGTCTGTAGGCTTCGATGGCCTTCTTGTACTGCTTTTGCTGCTCGTACGTGTATCCCAGGACAGCGTAAAGCTTGGTGGTGCGGGAGCCTTCGGGGATCGCATTCAAAGTCTCAAGCGCGCGCGCGCCATCGCCCTCCTCGTTGTAGAGCAGAGCGAGCGTGGTGACTGCTTCCTCCAAGGCGGGCTGCAATTTGACCGCGGTCTTGAACTGGTCTTCGGCCTTCTGCAGATCGTTATTCAGGCGGTAGAGGCGGCCCAGGAGGAGATGGTCCTCTACGCTGTCGGGCTGGAGTTGAGTAATTTGCTCAAACTGTTCGATGGCGAGTTTCAGAACGCTTTCGGAGCCCTTGCCGGAAGGGGCGTCGCCCAGGGAGCGGAGGTAGATGCGGCCGAGCAGGCGGCGGGCTTCCAGGTTAGTGGGGTCGCGCTTGATGATGTCCTGAGCTTCGACCACGGCGTCGCGGATGCGTCCGGTCTTGACGTACAGTTCGGCCAGTCCGGCGGTCAGGTATTGCGAAGAGGGGTCGGCTTCGATGGCCAGGCGGTATTCCTTGATCGCTTTTTCCGCGGCACCTGCATCGCCATAAACCGCAGCCTGCTCTTCGTACACGTGGGCCAAAGCGGAGTGATAGTAGGCGGAAGCGCGATCGGGAGCGGAGGTGGGCTCGGGCTTGGCAGACGGAGTGGCGGGAGTTTGCGCAATCTGCGCGGCGGCCCAGGGTCCGACAAGAGAAGCGAGTAAAAGAAGGCGAAGGATTCTGGTCATGAAAAATCTACTGAGCTCCCAACTTCATAGCCATTGGATGCGAAAACCGCATGGATGACTACTGTAATTATTCTAACGCCAAAGCAGCGGGGATGACGGCTTTCGGAGCCGGGCGGAGGCTTGTGGGGCAAGAGCCTGCGTTTCAGAGCTCAGGGCTGGTTTCATCAATGGACTCGCGCAGGACTCGGACCACGAGGGCTAAAAAGCCCGACACTTTTCGCGGGCTTCGGGCGGCACGGCTGAAGCCGTGCCCTTCCACCAGACCATTTATCACGAGACCATTCATCACAAGACCCATTCATCACACAACCATTCATGAAACCACTTCCAGTGCCGTGTGACTAAAATTAGCTTCCTCCCATTTCCTTAGTGGCGGGAGTCTTAGTGGCGGAAATGGCGGATGCCGGTGAAAATCATGGCCAGGCCCAAGCGGTCGGCGGCCTCGATGACCTCGGCATCGCGGACCGAGCCGCCCGGCTGAATAATTGCGGTGGCGCCCGCCTTGGCGATTTCCTCCACTCCGTCAGGGAAAGGGAAGAAGGCGTCCGACGCGGCTACCGTGCCCTTCAGCGGCAGCTGGGCCTTCATGGCGCCGATCTTGCAGGAATCGACGCGGCTCATCTGTCCTGCGCCGACCCCGACGCTCTGCCCATCGCGGGCATAGAGAATGGCGTTCGACTTCACGTGCTTGCAGATTTTCCAGGCAAATAGCAGGGCGCGCTTTTCCTCGGGAGTCGGAGGGCGCTTGCTGACGACTTTCAAATCGGATTCACTGAGTTTGGCGAGGTCGGCATCTTGCACCAGGGTGCCGCCGGAAATATTCTTGAGCACCCACTTCTGCTCGCCGGCGGGGACTTCGACCAGGCGGAGATTTTTTTTCGCGGCAAACGCGGCCTTGGCGCCTTCGTCAAAGGCGGGGGCGGCGATGACTTCCAGAAACAGCTTGGCCATTTCTTCCGCCGCTGCGGCATCGATAGGGCGGTTGACGCCGATGACTCCGCCGAATGCGGACACGGGATCGCACTGCAAGGCTTTCTGGTACGCCTCCAGCAAGGTTTTGCCGGTAGCGGTGCCGCACGGGTTGGTGTGCTTGATGATGGCGACCACCGGCTCGTCGAATTCCTGAGCCAGGTCCCAGGCGGCTTGCAGGTCCACGATGTTGTTGTAGGAAAGCTCTTTACCCTGGAGCTGGCGCGCGTTGGCAACTCCCTGGCCGGAGCCGTCGGAGTACATGGCGGCTTTCTGGTGAGGGTTCTCGCCATAGCGGAGGTCCATCACTTTATTGAAATGCAGGCGCAGAGTGGAGGGAAATCCGAGGGCGGGTTCGATCTGGAAGCTGGCGGGAATGGTTTCGAGAGTGGAAGCGATGGCGGAATCGTAGGCGGCAGTGGTGGCAAAGGCCTTTTGCGCCAGCTTCCACTTGGTTTCGAGGGAGAGCTCGCCGCCTGACTTGGACATTTCTTCAGCGAGGGCGGGGTAGTCGGCGGGGGAAGTGACGACCGCGACATCCTGAAAATTCTTGGCGGCAGAGCGGATCATGGAAGGGCCGCCGATATCGATGTTCTCGATAATTTCCTCGAAATGCACTCCGGGCTTGGCGGCGGTCTTTTGGAAAGCGTAAAGGTTCACCACGACCATATCGACGGGCAGAATGCCATGCTCGGCGACGGCGGCGCGATGGGAAGGGTTGTCGCGGCGGTGAAGAATTCCTCCATGCACCTTGGGGTGGAGAGTTTTGACCCGGCCGTCGAGCATTTCGGGGAAGCCGGTGAGGTCGGAAATGTCTTGCACGGAGATCCCGGATGCGCGCAGCAGCTTGGCGGTGCCGCCAGTGGAAATGAGTTCGACGTGAAGGGCAGCGAGTTGGCGGGCAAACTCGACCAGTCCGGTCTTGTCAGTGACGGTGAGGATGGCGCGTTGAATGTTCGACATGAAAGGCCTCGGTAGCAAGGATGAAGGCGAAATTCTAGCAGGAAGCGCATGGGGAAGGAGTGACGGACGTCACGCGAGCAAGGCAAGCGCTGACGGGAGAGTGCCCGCTGAGGCCGACGACGCAGCGCAGCTACTTGCTGCTGCCGGAGGCCATCTTCTTGATCATGGCGAGGATGAGCTTGCGGTCGCTGTCGTTGAGATTGGTGGAGTAACGGCGAATGCTGCTAAGGAAGCGGATCTCGTCTTCGGAAAGTTGAGGCAGCCCCTTGGCGCCATTGCTATGGCCGTCGGCGAAGAACTGGGCCAGCGGCATATCCAGAGCGCCGGCAATCTTGGCCAGGGTGTCGAGCGAGGGAATGGTGTGGCCGTTCTCAACCCGCGACAGATAGCAGCGCAGCAAGCCGGTGCGCTTTTCGATGTCGCCTTGCGACATGCCTTTCTGCAGACGGAAGTTGCGGATGGTTTCGCCTATGTTCATAAGTACGAAGTCGGCTCAGGGCCCAATGGAAGATGTGGCATCGTAACCATAGCGGCTAAGTCTGGCAAGCGAAAAATTTTCGGTGTACTTACGCTCGAGGCAGTTCTCTACTTGACAACGGGGCGAAGCGGTGAATCGGCAGCAGCCGGCTCGCACCGCGTCACGGAAGTTTCCGTTATTGTTTCAAGTTTTCGGCGAAGAACGATTGGGTGCGTTTGGCGGCATCGTCGGCATCGGTAGCACGGTAACCCGCTTTATTGTTGGGGTTTTCGAAGGCATGTCCGGCGTCGGGATAGATTTTGATTTCCACTTTGTTGCCCTGCTGCTTCAGGGCTTGCTCAAACTTCTTCACGTCTTCCACCGGGATGCCCTGATCCTGGCCGCCAAAAATGCCCAGCAGCGGGGCCTTGATCTTCTTCAGGGCAGCGGGATCGGTGGCGAGATGACCGTAGTTCATCACCACCGCGCGGAGGGAGGGATCGTTGAGCGCGAGGTCGAGGGAGTAGCCGCCGCCCATGCACCATCCAATGGAACCGATGCGGTCGGGGCGAACGGTGGGCTGCGACTTGAGGAAAGCGACGGCAGCCAGCAGGTCACGAGTGGCGCGGTCCTCGGGCAGTCCGCGCATCAGTTCGTGGGCGACGTCCGGCGTGGTGGCGACTTTGCCGCGATAGAGATCGATGGCGAGCGTCACGTAACCTTGCTCGGCAAGCTTGGAAGCCTGCTCCTTCACCCAATCGTTGAGTCCCCACCATTCGTGAATCACCACGATGGCGGGAAAGGGGCCGTTGCCGGCGGGCGAGTAGAGAATGCCGCTCACGGTATCGGGGCCGGATTTGTAGGAGACGGGTTTGGAGTCGGCAGCGAAAGCGGTGGTGGCGACAACCAGGACCAGCGAGAGGAGGAGGGATTTCATAAGCATGCTCCGGAGCAGTGTCTAGCTTAACCCAAAGTTTGAAGCGGCGGGCAGAAGAAAGATCTTTAATCACAGAGGAGAAGGGGGTGAGCGAGAGCTGGGTTGCGTAAATGGACTCGCGTCGGAGTGGATCGCTGCCACCGGGGCTGAAGCCCGCAGTTTTCGCAGCGTCGAGCGGCATGGCTGAAGCCATGCCCTTCCACAACACTTTAACCACAGAGGGCACAGGGTAAAGCCAAACACTTTAACCACGGAGGACACGGGGGACACTGGGTAAAGCTGGGCACTTTTAACCACGGCGGGCACAAGGGACACGGGGGCAAACTTTTGACGATCGGGGGACGCTGTGGAATCTTCGGTGAGTTATCCCATCAACATGCCGCCGTTTACGTTGAGCACGTGACCGGTGATGTAGGAGGCTTCTTCGGAGCAGAGGAAAGCCACGGCGTTGGCTACGTCCTCGGGCGTGCCGGTGCGGCCCAGCGGAACCATCTTGAGCGCGGCTTGGCGGAATTCATCGGTGAAGCCGGCGGTCATGGCGGTTTCGATGAAGCCTGGGGAAACCGCGTTGCAAGTGATGTTACGCGACGCCACTTCGCGGGCCATCGCCATGGTGAGGCCGATCAAGCCGGCCTTGGAAGCAGCGTAATTGGCTTGTCCGGCCTGCCCCGTCTGCCCAAAAACGCTGGTGATGTTGATGATGCGTCCCCATCGCTGCTTGAGCATGGAGCCAATGACCTGCTGAATGGCGAGATAGGCGGAGGTGAGGTTGGTGTTGAGGACGGCATCCCAATCGGCGCGTTTCATGCGCATCACGAGTTGGTCGCGCGTGATGCCCGCGTTGTTGACCAGGATGTCGATTTTGCCGAACTGGGAGATCGCGGCCTTGAAAGCGGTCTTGATCTGGGCTTCGTCGGAGACGTCCACGGGAAAGGCCGCGGCGGTGCCGCCGGTGGTGGCAATCTGGGCCACGAGCTGGTCAAGTTTTTCCCGATTGCGAGCGGCCAGTGCAACGGCTGCGCCCGAGGCAGCGAGTTTCAGGGCGCAGGCATGTCCGATGCCTTGCGAGGCGCCGGTGATCAAGGCAACGCGTCCAGCTAGGTTCATGGGGCTTCTCCGTTGGCAGGGAGGATTATAAACTCCTGTGTTGAGGCTCAATGCTCGGAATAGGTTTCCACATTGCGGAGCGGGAGAGGGGCAAGTAAGATTCCGGAAGTCCCCATGCCTGACGACAAGAAGGCCGCTCCCATCTCCCCAAGTGCCACAGAAGCAGTGCCCGGGCCGTCCGCCGAAGTGTTCGCGGTTTATGGCGTGGAACCCGAAGTACAAGCCTATGCGATGGCGAAGTACTCGCGGTCGGTGCTGTCGATGAAGGAATCGCTGAAGGAAATCAGCCAGCAGAACGCGGAGAAGTTTCTCAACACGTTTTATTTTCAGTACGGGCACCGGTCGATTGCCGATCTGGCGCACATCGTGCTGGCGGTGGAGCGATTGTCGCTGCTGGCGGCGATCGCGGTGGTGGATGAGGACCGATGGGATGGCCAGGAACGCTCGACGCGCTACCAGGATTTCAAGAAGAGCGGATACTTTACGCCGGAGTTCGGCGACGATGGGCAGGGGCGGGCGCTCTTCCAGAAGACGCTCTTCGAGAAGACGATCACTGAGCTGTTTGCTCATTACGAACACGTTTCCGAGGGCATGGCCCAATATCTGATTGAAATCACGCCTCGGCCCAGCGAGATGAAGCCGGAAGCCTACGAGCGAACGCTGCGGGCGCGCGCCTTCGACATTTCGCGCTACATGCTGCCGCTGGCCACCAACACATCGCTGGGCGAGATCGTGAACGCGCGCACACTGGAGAATCAGGTGGCACATTTGCTGTCGCACCCGCACCGGGAAGTGCGGGAGTTGGCCGCGAAGATGAAGGCGGCGGCAATTTCGCCGGCGTACAACGTGAGGGCGGAGGCGATGCAGGCGTTGGTGGAGGCGATTCGCGCGGCGTCGCTGGAACTGGGAGAGCGGGCGGAGCGGGAACTGTTGCGGGAAGTGCGGGTGGCGCCGACGCTGGTGAAGTATGCGGATCCGAATGTGTATGAACTGGAAACGCGGCGGGAATTGCGGCAGGCGGCGGCGGAGTTGATGAAGGGGGCGTCGATAGAGGCGTCGCCGGGAGTGGATTTGCTCGACCATTCGCTGGACCATGAGCCGCTCGCAGTGGAACTAGCGACGACCCTGCTTTATCAGCATTGCCACTATTCCTACCGGCAACTGCGCGGGGCGGTGGAGGCCGCGGGCGAGGCGGCGCGGCAGGAAATCATCGACCTCGGTTTGCGCCATCGCGGGCGACACGACGAAATGCTGCGCGGGTTCCGCGTGGGACAACAATTCCGCTTCGACATCCTGATGGATATTGGGGGATTCCGCGATATGCACCGGCACCGGCGTTGCGTGCAGATCATGCAGGACTTCACTACGGCGCATGGTTACGACACGCCGGAGGAACTGGCGAAGGGCGGCGCGGGAGCGGAATATGAGACCGCGATGGAGAGCGCGCAGGCCGCAGTGAAACAACTGGCGCGATATCCGGGGGAGGAAGCCGAAGAGAATTCGCAGTACCTGATTCCGCTGGCGTTCCGCAAACGCACTCTGTTCAAGATGGATTTCGCCGAAGCCGTCTACATCTGCGAGTTGCGCACCGGGCCGGCGGGACACATGTCTTACCGGCGGGTGGCCTATGCGATGTACCAGGAAGTGGCGAAGAAGTATCCAGCACTGGCGAAGTATTTTCGGGTGCATGATGTGAATGAGCCGGTGGATTTGTTGAAGCGGTAGAGGGGCTTAAACGGACGGCTGCGCCAGCTTGGTGCCCAGCGGCATTTCATTCCAAATTCGACCTTCCAAGGTTCTGCCGTTTTTGGCTTTGAAGAATCCGCCCCACTGCTTGAAAAAGAATGGCACGCGAGCCTTGATGCAAATATCGCGAATTTCGGCTGCCCAATTGCCAGACATGACCCTCGCGCCTGGCCCCGATTCGCCTCCCACAATCACCCACTGAATCCCGGTGACATCGAGGGTAGGGAGTGGTCCCAAGAGCGGTTCCAACGAAAGGAACTTAACGGAGGCAGGGGTGTTGCGAAGGTGTTCGATGCGGTGCAAATAGGCATCGTTCTCTACGCTGACACCCATCCAGATGTTAGCGCGCCAATCGAGTTGCGAACTCAGGGCCTGCAACCGGCTGGAGCGCTTGGTGAGAATTTGAAATCTGTGCCAATGAGCACGGGCCATCACGTCAAAGACGCGGTGGATGTAGTCGAGAGGGACATCCTCATGAAAGAGATCGCTCATCGAGTTGACGAAAATTGTACGTGGCTTTTTCCACGAGAGCGGCAAATTCAAAGCGCCGGGCTGCAAAGTGACCTCGAAGCCGTTCTCATAGATTTTGCTGCCCATGGCGCGGAGCCGTTTGGCCATGCGCTCGGCGTAGCAATGCTTGCAGCCGGGGCTGACTTTGCTGCAGCCCGTGACCGGGTTCCAGGTGGAGTCGGTCCATTCGATTGGTGAGGAGAGGGCCATGAGGTGCTACAACATTTTCCTGTATTTGTTGAAAATCTGGTCAAGAATCGTTTTAGCAACGGGTTTTTGAGAAGCGAAAAAAAGATAATACACGGTCGCACCCTTGGAGTTTCGCATCGCGACCGGCTCTGGAACCTCCTTGAACCCTGCGGTGCTCACCAGGCGTTTCCGAAAGGCCTCGGCCAATTTTTCGTTGCTCTCTTTTTCGGGAATCTCAAATAGATTTCCCGCAGTGGAGTAAGCGGCGTCACGCCACGAGCGATCACCCCAGAACCGGTCCATGCGAGCTAGTTGAGCCTCCTCAACCCCCGCCTGATCTTTCCAGAGGACGTTAAGGTTCATGTCGTAAATGGGAAAATTCAAGAACAAGTCGATGCTCTTCATTTTGCCGGCAGTCTCAATGACCCTCCAATCCAGGTGAAGTCCATAGGGGTCAAGCAAGCACAGGGCGCGCACGTATTGTTCGTAGCGGGTTCGGGGAAAGACTTGGTTCAACAGGACATCATTGCAATCTCCGTGGTAAATGTGAACATCGGTCTGCTCGCCGGCAATTTCTTCCGGGGGCTTGCACCTTGGCCTGATTAAGGTCAATGAAGAAGAACTCGCGAAACGGGGGACGGACATTCAACGCGTTCAGAGGGCTTCCAGGTACGTATTCGCCCTTGGTTTTCGAAATGTGGATTCCCGTGCCCGCGAATGCGTCAATATACGAGTGCGTGAGACGGGGTTGTTTGGACAGAATCGTCGAATAAGCGCTTGCATATTCGCGAACGATGTCCAGTTTGATCTCAGACCACGGACCGATAACGTCAATCGAGGATTGGTCGCTCATCAAGCGATTATCGTCGGGTACCAAGTTTGTCATCTGTGACCTACAAACATCCCGATTGTAACACTTCGCCTTTTATTCGCTCGTGTGATATGCTCACCCGAACTGCTGTGATGTACGGCACTTACGACTGGGGCAGGGTCCGGTGTAGGCTACAAGAGTCCTCATTCCACAGCAGCCAAGGAGCAGATCATGATGGCCGATGAACGCGCGAAGGCGCTGGAACTCGCACTCTTACAGATTGAAAAGCAGTTTGGCAAAGGCTCGATCATGCGGTTGGGGTCGAAGGGAGCGATTGTCCCCATCGCAGTGATTTCGACAGGCGCGATCTCGTTTGACGCGGCGCTGGGCGTGGGCGGTTTCCCGCGCGGGCGCGTGATTGAGATTTTTGGGCCGGAGTCTTCCGGCAAGACCACCATCGCCCTGCAGGTGATTGCCGAGGCGCAGAAGGCCGGCGGCCTGGCCGCGTTTGTGGATGCGGAGCACGCTCTGGATCCGGCGTATGCCAAGAAGCTGGGTGTGGATGTGGACAACCTGCTGGTGTCGCAGCCCGACTATGGCGAACAGGCGCTGGAAATCGCCGAAGCGCTGGTGCGTTCCGGAGCGATTGACGTGCTGGTAGTGGACTCGGTGGCGGCGCTGGTGCCCAAGGCCGAACTGGACGGCGAAATGGGCGACAGCCACATGGGTCTGCAGGCGCGACTGATGTCGCAAGCGCTGCGTAAGCTGACCGGCATTGTGTCGAAGTCGCGGACGTCGCTGGTGTTCATCAACCAGATCCGCGAAAAGATCGGCGTCATGTTCGGCAATCCGGAAACCACCACGGGTGGCCGGGCGCTGAAGTTCTATTCGTCGGTGCGCATTGATATCCGCCGCATCGCCGCCATCAAAGACGGTGACGTGGTGACGGGGTCGCGGACGAGGGTGAAAGTGGTGAAAAACAAAGTAGCTTCGCCGTTCCGAGAGGCTGAGTTCGACATCATGTACGGCGAGGGCATCTCGCGCGAAGGCGACCTGATTGATATCGCGGTAGCCAACAACATCCTGGAGAAGTCGGGCTCGTGGTTCAGCTACAAGAGCGAGCGGATCGGGCAAGGACGCGAGAACGCCCGCACCTTCCTGAAGGAAAACAAAGACGTGATGGCGCGCCTGGAGGCCGAAGTGCGCAAAGCTCTGGGTTTGACGACGAATGCAGCGGTCCCGGTGGCCGAGGTCGAACCGGTGCAGGCGGCGGCAGGCGGGCGGGTGACCACCATGCCGAGTGCCGCCGACGCGGCAAAAGCAGGCGCAGCCAAGCGTTAAATGGGTTGTCCCACCCTGCGAAAGCCCGCAGGGTGGGGCAGATCCCCCACGCTAAAAAGCGAACAACAATTGCCATCTGCGTTTCCCGCCGACTAGAATGGTGCGTTCCAGCCGCATCCCCCTCATCTGGAGAGGACCATTGAAGCGCGTCATCGCCATTTATCCCGGATCGTTCGACCCCCCCACCAACGGGCACGTGGACCTGATTGACCGGGGCAGCAAGATTTTCAACGAGCTGATTGTGGCGGTGCTGCGCAATCCCGAAAAAGAGCCCATGTTCAGCGTCACCGAGCGCCGCAACATGCTGGAGGAATTGACCGCCCACTACAAGAACGTGCGGGTGGATACCTTCGATGGCTTGATGGTGCACTACGCGGTGCAAGTGAAATCCACTTGTGTGTTGCGGGGGATTCGCGCCATCAGCGACTATGAGTACGAACTCCAGATGGCCTTGATGAATCGCAAGCTATGTCCCGAGCTGGAGACCGTTTTCATGATGCCCGCCGACAAGTATTCCTACATCAGTTCGCGGCTGGTGCGGGAGGTGGCGAAGGCGGGAGGGCCGGTGAATGGACTGGTTCCAGAATTGGTGGACCAGCGACTGCACGGCAAATTCGACCCGGCGCACCGCTTCAACCAGCCCATCCCTAGCAAGCCAAGGAGATCCAAGTGATGACCCCGATTACCACCCAGGCAATTCAGCTGACCGAGCGCATCAACCGCATCGAGGCCTCCGCCACGATGGCGGTGGTGGCGGAAGCCGACAAATTGCGCAGTCAGGGAATCGATGTGGTGGATTTTGGAGCGGGGGAGCCGCACTTTGCGACGCCGCAGCACATCAAGGACGCTGCGATTGCAGCCATCCAGGGCAATTTCACCAAGTACACGGCGGTCGGGGGCACCCCTGAGTTGCGCGATGCGATCGTGCATCGCCACGCATTGGATTTCGATTCCGATTACCGCCGGGAAGAGTCGGTGGCGTCCACCGGCGGCAAGCACGCGCTGTTCAACGCGATTCAGGTGCTGGTGGAGCATGGCGACGAGGTGATTCTGCCGGTGCCGTACTGGGTGTCGTTCAAAGATATTGTGCGCTATGCCGGAGGCAACTGCGTGCTGCTGGAGACGGACGAGGCGCAAGGATTCCGGCTGACCGCGGCGATGGTAGAGCGGGTGATTACGCCGCGGACCAAACTGATTATTTTGAATTCGCCGTCGAACCCGTCGGGGGCGGTGATGAGCGCGGAGGACCTGACGGAAGTGGTGCGCCTGGCCCACGAGCGCGGCATCTGGGTGCTCTCCGACGAGTGCTATGTGTATTTGAACTACAGGGGGAAGGCGTTTTCGGTGGGCGCGCTGAGGGAATACAAGGAGCGGATGGTGGTGCTGGGATCGCTCTCGAAAACCTATGCCATGACAGGCTGGCGGCTAGGCTACGCGCTGGCTCCGGCGCCGGTGGTTAGCGCCATGATCAAGTTGCAGAGCCAGTCGACCTCGAATCCGACCTCGATTGTGCAGAAGGCAGCGGTGGCCGCGCTCCAGGGACCGCAAGAGTGCGTGGAGGAGATGAGGCTGGACTACATCAAGCTGCGCGATCACGTGGTTCGCGGACTGCGCGCCCTACCGGGCGTGAAGTGCACTCTGCCGGAGGGCGCATTCTACGCATATCCCAACATGTCGGCTTATTTCGGCCGCAGCGGAGTGAATTCGGCGTCGGACCTGGCGGGCAAGTTGCTGCGCGAAGCCCACGTAGCGACGGTGCCCGGCGAAGGCTTCGGGACCTCGCAGCACATTCGGGTGTCGTATGCCACGACGATTGCGGAACTGGACCGGGGGTTGGAGCGAATGAGGAAATTCCTGGCGGCGCTTTAGCGGGGCCGCGCGGACACCCTGACTTTTTGCAGACGACTTCTGTTCGGTCTTTCGGCATCAGAACAAGTCACATGAATCAGCCATCATGAGCCAACTCTATCCACTGTTGATGACGCCGCTGTTCGATCCCCGTCCCTGGGGAACGCTGGACTTGGCGCCGATTTATCCCAACCACAAGTTTCCGGAGAAGATTGGGGAAGCCTGGCTCACGGGCGATCAGTGCGTGGTCAAGAACGGGCCGCTGGCGGGGAGTAAACTGGCGGGACTCAGTCAGCGTTTTGGCCGCGAATTGGTGGGGGATACGGCGCCCGAGGAGTCACGATTTCCGCTGCTGCTGAAGTTTCTGTTTCCTGAGGAAAAACTCTCGGTGCAGGTGCATCCCGACGACGCGACCGCGCACCAACATGGTCTGCCCTGCGGAAAGACCGAGTGCTGGTATGTGGTGCAGGCCAAGCCGGGGGCGCAAGTGGGGCTGGGGTTGAAGCCGGGGGTCACGCGGGAGGATTTGGCGCAGGCCATCGCCGAAATGCGGGCGGAAGATTCGCTGAATTGGATCAACGTTTATGCCGGCGAAATGATTTATGTTGGGGGCGGGACGGTGCACACCATCGGGGCCGGCGTGGTGCTGGTGGAGACCCAGCAGCAGTCCGATACCACTTACCGCCTGTATGATTATGGGCGTCCGCGCGAACTGCACCTGAAAGACGGCTTGGCGGCGGTGAAGGTGGACTCGACTGCGGGAAAGGTGATGCGTCCCGCGCCGACGGCGGTGGACGGGGGCCCAAACCGCTTTTCCAGGCTGGTGAGTGCGCCGCATTTTGAAGTTGGCATGTACGAATTGAAAGAGCCGCATACGTTTTTGGCGGGCGATGGAACAGGCCAGAGCGCGGCGCAGATATTGACCGCGGTGGAAGGCTGCGGGGTAGTGGAAGTGGCGGGGAAAGAGCCGGTGACCTTTGCAAAAGGCGAAGCAGTGGTGGTTCCGGCGGGGTTGGGAAGTTTCCAGGTGCGTCCACAGTGGGCAGTGGAGTTCTTGATTTCCGCAATGCCGGAGGTTGGCAATCCGGAGCCGGCAGTGCGGCGGTAAGTTAGCGCATTGGCGGTAGCGGTTTTGATTCTTTGCGACTTTGCTTCACAATGACTTCAGGATGACCGAAACCAAACCAAATTTCAGTTTTTATCCCGTGATTCTGGCGGGCGGCCGGGGCACGCGGTTTTGGCCGCTGAGCCGCAAACGCAACGCCAAGCAAATGCTGGCGCTCGATGGCAAAGACAGCATGATGCAGCAGGCGGTGGCCAGACTGTTGCCCATGGCGCCAGCTCGCCGCTTCTGGGTGATTACCAACGAAGATTTGCGGCTGGCCGTGGGCAAACAATTACCCAAGCTACCCAAGGGGCAGATAGTGGCGGAGCCGGTGGGGCGCAACACCGCACCTGCCATCGGGTTGGCTGCGTTCCTGCTGTTGCGCGAGAACCCCGACGCGGTCATCGGCATGTTTCCCTCGGATCATGTGATTGCCCAGCCGGAGCGCTATCGCGAGACCCTGGAGCGGGCGATCCGCATCGCCGAAGCGGGGGAAAATATCGTGGTGTTGGGGATCAAGCCGCATCGCGCCGAAACTGGATACGGCTACATCGAAGCGGGCAATGAACATGCTTCCGGCGCGAAACGGGTGCGGCGGTTTACCGAAAAGCCCGATGCGCAGAAGGCGGCCGAATTTGTGCGGGCCGGGAACTACTACTGGAATAGCGGCATGTTTGTGTGGAGCGCGCGCACGCTCACCAATGCGCTGCGCGAATATTTGCCCAAGACCGCGGCATTGCTGGAGCAGATTGCGGAGGCGTACGGGACGCGGAAGTTCGCCGAAGTGTTTCGCAAGCTCTATCCCAAGTGCGAAAACATCAGCATTGATTATGCCGTGCTGGAGCCGCGTTCGGCCAAAGGGGAATCCTCTTCCAATCTTTTCTGTTTGCCGGCGGACTTCGGGTGGAACGATTTGGGATCGTGGACGGCGCTGCACGAGCACCACAACATGAAGAACGAGTTGGAGCACCACAACATGATTGCGGCGGAGGGAAGCTATGCCCTCAACTCGACCAACAATTTTGTCCGCGCTCCGGGGAAATTTGTCTCGCTGGTGGGAGTGCACGACCTGGTGGTGGTAGAAACCGAAGACGCCCTGTTGATCACCACGCTCGAAAAGGCTCAGGATGTGGGCAAAGTCGTGAAGCATCTGGACGAAAAGAAGTTGGCGAAGCTCACGTAGGTTTGAAGACCCGCGACCCGTAGCAAGATCATGACAGAAATCAAATTTGGCACCGACGGTTGGCGCGGCATCATCGCCGACGACTTTACGTTTGACAATGTGCGCCGGGTGGCAGGCGCGATGGCGTCTTACGTTTTGAAGTACGAAGACGCTAAGCACGGCGTGTTCGTAGGGTTTGACACGCGGTTCCTCTCGCAGCGGATGGCACAGATTGCGGCGCAAACCATTGCGGATGCCGGAATTGCAGTGAAGATCTCAGCGCAGGCCTGCCCGACTCCCGCTGTTTCCTATGCGGTCAAGACCCAGGTCGCGGCGGCGGGGGTCATGATCACTTCCAGCCACAACCCGTGGAACTGGAACGGCATGAAGATGAAAGGCAAGTTTGGCGGTTCGGCCACGCCCGCCATGATGCAACGCGTCGCCGAGGAGCTCGCGGCCGGCTCCATGCCCAAAAATTCCGGTGGCAGCGTAGAAGAGGTGGACCTGCACGCGGCCTACGTCGCGGCGGTGTGCAGCTTTGCCGACCTGGATCTGATTGCGAAGGCCAAGTTCCACATCGCGATTGATTCCATGTACGGGTCGGGGCGAGGCATTCTGGCGAAGGTATTCGCAGACCGCGGGGTGCAGCATGTGGCCATCCGGCAAGAGATCAACCCGCTGTTTCCAGACATCAATCCGGAGCCGATTGTGCCGCACATTGCCATGTTGCAGGAAACCGTGGTGCGGGAGAAGTGCGACGCGGGATTCGCCACCGATGGGGATGCGGACCGCATTGGTGCGGTGGCCGAAGACGGAAGTTTTGTCGATTCGCACAAATGCTTTGCGATTTTGCTGCACTGGCTGCTGGTGAGGAAGAAGTGGCCGGGGGATGTGGTGCGGGCGTTTAATACCACGCTGATGCTGGACCGCATTGCCGCCAAGTATGGCCGCAAGCTGATTGAGTGTCCGATTGGTTTCAAGTACATTGCCGATTTGATGATGGAGCGGGAAATTCTGATCGGAGGCGAAGAGTCGGGAGGCATCGGGTACGGGCGTTTTCTGCCCGAACGGGACGGGGTGCTCAACTCACTGATGCTGGCAAACGTGATGGCCGAGGAAGGCAAGCCGCTGGGGCAACTGGTAGCGGACCTGCAACGCGAATTTGGTGAGCACCATTATGGCCGGGTGGATATGCACGTGGCAGACGCCATCAAGAATTCGGCGATCCAGCGCGCGGGCGCGGCAGATACTCGAAAGCTGGGACGGTTTGGAATTGTGCGCAAAGAGACGCTGGATGGCGTGAAGTTTTTTCTGGACGCACCGAAAAATGGGAATGGCGCGGATGCGTGGGTGTTGTTCCGGGCGTCGGGGACGGAGCCCATGCTGCGGGTTTACTCGGAAGCGGCATCGCCCGAACTGGTGGCGGAGATTCTGGCGTTGGCTGAAGAATTTGTAAACGCGGCCTAGCCGATCGCGGGATGGCGCGTCTAAACATGTAAGCAGCAGTCACTCAAGATACTTCTGCTGGAGATCGTTTCGTCATAGCTATGGGAAGCGAACACAATCCGGCAGACTCGCCGGGCGCGCAGCGCTATAACCGAATCCACCGCTGGTTGGGGATTGCGGATGCCGGGTTGGGTTTCGCCTTGCTGGTGGTGTTGGTGGCAACGCGAGGCAGCGCGGCACTGCGCGACATCGCCTATCGAGCGGCGTCGCAACACTATGCGGTGGCGGTTTTGTTCTACGTGGCGATGCTGCTGGTGATTGGCAAAGCGCTGGGTGCGGGGCTGGACTACTACGGCTTCCGGCTGGAACACCATTACCAACTCTCAAACCAGAAGCTGGGGTCGTGGCTGTGGGACCAGGCGAAGGAATTTCTGCTGGGGCTGGTAATCGCCGGAATTCTGGTGGAGCTGGTTTACTTTTTGATCCGGCAATTCCCCGAGCATTGGTGGATTGCGGCGTGGGCGCTGTTCCTAGGCTTGTTCGTGCTGCTGGCGCAAGTGGCCCCGATATTGTTGCTGCCGATCTTCTACAAGTTCGAGCCGCTGGAAAATGAGGAATTGAAGGAGCGACTGGTACGCATGAGCCAGCGCGCGGGTACTCGAGTGCGGGGCGTGTACAAGTGGCACCTCTCGGCCAAGAGCAAGAAGGCCAACGCTGCGCTGACCGGTCTGGGCGCCACCCGACGCATTATTCTGGCGGACACGCTGCTGGATAATTATTCCGACGACGAAATTGAAGCGGTGCTGGCGCATGAACTCGGGCACCACGTTCACCAGCACATTTTGAAAAGCATTGCGGTGCAGGCCGCGGTCACGCTGATCGGCTTTTGGGCGGCGAATGAAGTGTTGCATTATGCCGTGGACCAGCGCATGTTCGAAACCATTTCCGACTTCGCCAACCTGCCGCTGCTGGTGCTGGTGTCGACCGTATTGTCGCTGGTGCTAATGCCGGCGCTCAACGCTTACTCGCGGTTCAACGAGCGCCAGGCGGACCGGTACTGCTTTCAATCGGTGCCCAGCGTGGAACCGTTCATCACTGCGATGAACAAATTGGCGGGACAGAATCTGGCGGAGCGAGCGCCTTCGAAGTGGGTGGAGTTGCTGTTCCACTCGCATCCAGCGATTGCGAAGCGAGTGGCTGCGGCGGAAGCGTGGCAGGGTGCTGGACGGTGAGATAAAGCGCGGCTATCGCGCCTGAGGTCGTGTCATTCCCACAGTCGCGGCTAACACACCTTCTAGTTTTGCAAGTTCTATCCCAGCAAGATTGCTTTCACCCGGCGTAGATCCTCTTCTGTGTCGACTCCGATGGTGTCAAACGGGGTCTCGCCCACAAAGATTGGGATTCCGTTTTCCAGAAAGCGCAATTGCTCCAGGCGCTCGCTGCGTTCCAGCCGCGACTCCGGTAGCGCGACGAAGCGGTCGAGAGCGGGCTTGCGGTATCCGTAGAAACCCAGGTGCTTGAAATACTGCGGGCGTATTCCGTCGCGGTCGTGGGGGATGGTGGCGCGCGAGAAATAGAGTGCACGGCCGGAAGAATCGACGACCACCTTGACCGCGTTGGGATTGGCGATATCAATTTCCATCGCTGGGGTCATCAGGGTGCCGACTTGCACCTCGGGGTCCTGCATGACCGCGATCAGCGAGTCGATGTGTTGGGGACGAGTCAGCGGCTCGTCGCCTTGAATGTTGAGGTACACGTCAGCGGGAGAGTTGGTTGCAATCTCGTACACGCGTTCGGTGCCGCTGCGGCAGTTCGACGAGGTCATCTGCGCCGGGAAGCCATGCTTCTGGCAGAAGGCAAGAATCTCGTCGGAGTCGGTCGCGATCACCACCTGGTCCAGGCGAGCGCAGGCCTTCACTCCCGCATAGACCCGCGCCAAAAGAGCCTCTCCGGCAATTTCACGCAGCATTTTGCGGGGCAGGCGCGTCGAGGCCAGACGGGCGGGGATGACGGCGATCACTTTCATGTCCTTAGTGTCGGGCCGGGCCAGCGTGGTTGGCAAGTGAATAAGGGAGTGCGGGAAATCGGAGTCATCAAGAGTTCTAGGTTTTGGAGATGAGGTGAGCCAGGCCGGTGGAAGCGATCTGCAGGCCGACGCAGAAGACAAGAAAGGCGCTGAGGCGATTAATCACTTGCTCACCGCGCGGGCCCAGGCGGCGCAGGAGTGTGGAGGTGTAGGCGTAAGACACATACACCAAAGCGCACATGGCGGTGGATGCCAGAAAAATGGCAAGCAGGTGGAGCAGGTGCACCGTCAAGTCACTGTCGTGGCTATGGGCGCTGAGCGTCAGAAGAACGGAAATGGTCCCTGCGCCGGTGGTCATGGGGAACGCCAAGGGGTAGAAGAGTAAATTCTCAGTACGGTTGCCGGTGCCGGGGCTGGAGGACATGCCGGAATCTTTGGCGCCAGAATCCGAAGAGAGCAACTGCCAACCCATCCGGCAGATCAGAATTCCGCCCGCAACCTGGACGATGGGGAGAGAGATGCCGAAGAGCTGGAAGATCCAGCTTCCAGCAACGATGGTCGCGCCGCAGATCACGAAGCAGTAGAAAGCAATCTTGAACGCAGCCGCCTTGCGTTGGTCGCGATCCAGGCCGCTTAGAAAAGGATCGACGATGAACGCCGTTCCCAGGGGGTTGACCGGGGGGAATAGCGACACGAAACCGACGAGGACCAGATTGAGAAAAGTTGCGGCCGTCTGCATGTCAAAGGATGATAGAACATAGCGGATATTTGCAGGGCGCAGCAGGCAATGGACCGGGTGTCGGGCCATTGCCCTTACTGCCTACCAGCCTTGCTTCGCGCCCTTATTCTGCTCGTCCAACCATTTTTTCAGCGGGGCGAAGTACTCCAGCAGGGCGCCGGCATCGGTCTGGCGTTCTCCGGTCAGCACTTCCAGAGCGTCAGGCCAGGGCTTGCTTTGTCCCATCTGCAGCATCTTGTTGAACTTCGCGCCTGCCGCTTTGGATCCGTAGAAAGTGCAGCGGTTGAGTGGACCCTGGTAACCGGACTCGCGGCACAGGGCACGATAGAACTGGAACTCAAGCACATGCGCCAGGAAGTAGCGGGTGTAAGGAACGTTGCCGGCGACGTGGTACTTGGCGCCGGGATCGAAGTCGGTTTCGCTGCGGGGCATGGGCGGCGCGACTCCCTGATATTTCTTGCGCAACTCCCACCAGGACTTGTTGTAGTCGGCGGGTTTGATCTCACCCGAGAAAACCTTCCACCGCCATTGATCGATGAGCAGGCCGAAGGGCAGGAACGCAACTCGGTCGAGGGCCTGCTTCAGCAAGAGCGGGATGTCGGCTTCGACTGGCGGAACGGTCTGGATCAGGCCGACCTGCTTCAGATACTCAGGGGTGATGGCGAGAGCGATGGCGTCGCCGATGGCTTCGTGAAAACCGTCATTGGCGCCGTTCTCGAACAGAAAAGGCTGGTGCTTGTAGGCGCGTTGATAGAAGTTGTGCCCGAGTTCGTGGTGGATGGTAACGAAATCGGTGTCGCGAATCTGGATGCACATCTTGACGCGGAGATCGTCTTGATTGTCGAGGTCCCAGGCGCTGGCGTGGCAGACGACGTCGCGATCGGCAGGCTTGGTGAATAGAGAGCGCTCCCAGAAAGTGGCGGGGAGGGGATCAAATCCCATCGAAGTGAAGAAGCCCTCGCCGTATTTCACCATGCCCTTGGCATCGAGTTTCTTGGACTTGAGGATTTCAGTAAGGTCGTAGTCGCCTTTGGTTTCGGGCAGGCCAAGCAGCGGGTAGATGTTGCCCCACTCTTGCGCCCAGGGATTGCCGAGAAGATGTGCGGGGATGGGACCGTCGGGCGGAACGATTTGGGGGCCGTATTTCTGCACCAGCCTGGCGCGAACGTAGGTGTGCAGCGAAAGGTAGAGGGGGCGGACCTGCTGCCACAGGCGCTCGAGGTCGGCGGAGAAGGCGTCAGGCGGCATGTCGTATCCGGACCGCCATAGAGCGCCGGTATCTTTGAAGCCGAGTTCTCGCGCCCCGTGATTCGAGAGTTCGACAAAGCGCGAGTAGCGCTGCCGCATCGGGGGAGCGATGGCGTGCCAGCCCCGCCAGACGTCGGCAAGCTCGTGGGGATCGCGACTGGTCGCCATGATGGTCTCAATGGCGGTGATGTCGAGACAGTCGTCCGGCTTGTTGCTGCGGCAGTACTTTCCTTTGCCGTAGTCGCCTTCGAGCGAGGTGCCGATCTCGGTCATCTCGCGGCGCAGCACCGGGTCTTTGGGAGCGGGAGCGGTGAGCGTAAGGCGAAGGAGGTCGAACTTGCGGCGCAAGTCGGGCGGGAGCTGGAGGCCGTCGAAACGCTTGCCTTGCTCCACCAACTCGGTGGTGGCGGCGGTGGCTTCGTCAATGGCGTCCGAGGCGAGGGCTTCGGTGTCGAAGGTAATGAAGTTCGACTGCAGCCAACTGGCGCGGTTGGTCTTGAGGCTGAACTCATTGAGACGGATCTCGGCGCGGTTCATGAAATCCTGGGCTTCGGCGACGGTAGGGGCGGATTGAGCGGATAGGGACATAGCAAATAAGGGCAGCAACAGAAGTGCAAGCAGCTTCATTGGGCCTCTCTTGGGCAGACTCAAGATTATGAACGAAGAGAGGGGCAGTTGTCAGGTGGGGCGTAGGTCACGGCGTGGGTTTGTTCTTTCCGGGGAGAGCGGCGGGATTCTCGTGGGTGCGTTCTCGGAAAGTGGCTTTCATGCCGCTGGCCAGAGAGACGCTGGATTCGCCGTACTTGTCGCGCAGGCGGTCGGCCGCCGACAGAGCCTGCTGCCAACGCTGCTGCTTGCCGCCATCGAGCAAGTCGAGTTGCGCGGAAGCGCCCGCCTGACCGTTCAAGGAGGAAGCCTGCACTCCCAACAAGCGTACTGCGGCCCCGCGCTTCCAATGCTTGCGAAACAACGTCCGTACCTGTTCGAAGATTTCGTTGTCGAGCTGGGACGGTGAAGGGAGAGTGTGGGCTCGAGTGATGGTGGTGAAATCCTGGTAGCGCAGCTTGAGCTGGATGGTGCGGGCTTGCAGCGAGGCCTCGCGCAGGCGGCGAGCCACCATCTCAGACAATCGCATCAGAGTGGACTCGAGCTGGTCGGGACTGGCGGTGTCGTCGTTGTAGGTGTGCTCGTGGCTGATGGACTTGGGAACGGTGTTTTCGCCGACTTCGGTGTCAAACCACCCGCCCGCGTCTTGACCCTGGGCTTTGCCGGCGAGAGCGAGTCCCCACTTTCCGAAGCGTTCTTCCAATTCGGAATCGGGCAGGCGGGCTAAGTCTCCGATTTTCTTGATACCGAGAGCGAGAAGGTTCCTCTCCATGACTTTGCCGACACCGGGGATGACCGCGACGTCAAGAGGGGCGAGAAAGCGGGCCTCCTGTCCGGGGAGAACCCAAAGAACTCCGTTAGGTTTGGCCTGGGCGGAGGAGACTTTGGCCATCAGGCGCGAGGCCCCGATGCCGATGGAGCAGTTGAGCTGGGTCGCGGACTTCATCTTGATATGGAGGGCGTGGGCGGCGCGAAGCGGCGGGCCGTGGAGTCGCTCGGTGCCCGACATGTCGAGATAGGCTTCGTCAATGGACGCCATCTCGACCTGCGGGCTGAAGCTGTTGAGCACGGCATGGATTCTGTAGGAGTAGTCGCGGTAGCGGTCGGGATGGCCATCCACGAAGACAGCCTGGGGGCAGAGCTTGGCCGCAGTGCGCAACGGCATGGCGGAGTGGACGCCGAATTTGCGGGCGGCGTAGGAAGCGGCGGATACCACTCCGCGTTCGTGGCGCTGTCCGCCGACCACGACGGGCCGTCCTTTCAGAGCGGGATCGAAAAGTTCTTCGACCGAGACGAAGAAGGCGTCCATATCCACGTGGAAGATAAGGCGAGGCGGCATAGCGGGAGAGTTCATTTAACCACACCGCGGCAGGGCGATTCCTGGGATTGGAGCAAGAAAAAACCCGGCCAATGGCCGGGGTAGGCGAACGAAAGCAAGGACGAACTACTTCTTCATGTCGTCGTGCTTCATTTCGTCTTTCTTCATTTCTTCTTTTTTGTGGTGCTTCTTGGCTTTTTCTTCCTTCTTCATTTCGTCTTTCTTCATCTTTGCTTCTTTTTTCTGTTCCTTGTCCATCTTCTTGTCGCCGGCCTGGGCGAACGACGCGGAAGACATGGACAGAGCGACTGCGACAGCGAAAACCAATGTGAGCAGCTTCTTCATTGAAAAATCTCCTTAGTTTGTCCTTTTGCGAACGCACTACCCCGGGGGCACACTACGAGCGCAGTATTTTTCGGGACGGTGTCTATTCTAGAACATAAACCCAAAATAAACCAGAAAGTTGCGCCAGGAAAAACGGAGTTGGGCATCACAGACGGCACCCCGCCGTGCGGATACACTAATAAGCCATGAGCAAAGGGAAAAGCAAGAAAACCAGCAAAGCGGGACCTTCGCATGACCGGGCTCACGACGTTCTGCGTTCTGAGACGCATCCTTTGGACGCAATCTTCTCGCCGCACAGCGTGGCGGTGATTGGGGCGACGGATCGCCAGGGCAGCGTGGGGCGCGCGGTGCTGTGGAGTCTGCTGAGCAGTCCGTTCGGCGGCACGGTGTATCCGGTGAGCGACAAGAAAACCAACGTGCTAGGGATCCGGGCCTACAGGACGGTCGAGGAAATTCCCGAACAGGTGGACCTGGCAGTGGTGGTTACGCCAGCGATTACGGTGCCCGATGTGATTGGCCAATGCGTGGCGGCTGGGGTTCGGGGAGCGATCGTCATCTCGGCGGGGTTCAAAGAGCATGGCGAGCCGGGCAAAGAGCTGGAGCGAAAGATTCTGGAACAAATGAAGGGCAGTTCGCTGCGCTTGCTGGGGCCAAACTGTCTGGGAGTGATGAACCCCATCAGCGGATTGAACGCGACTTTCGCCAGCAACATCGCGCGGCCCGGCAATGTCGCCTTCATCAGCCAAAGCGGGGCGTTGTGTACCGCGATTCTGGACTGGGCCCACCAGGAGATGGTGGGATTCAGCGCGTTTGTATCCGTCGGATCCATGCTCGATTTGGGTTGGGGCGACCTGATCGATTATCTGGGGAATGATCCACGCACGCACAGCATTGTGATTTACATGGAGTCGGTGGGAAACGCACGGAGCTTTCTCTCGGCGGCGCGGGAAGTGACCCTGAACAAGCCAGTCATCGTGATCAAGGCAGGACGAACGGATGCGGCGGCCCACGCGGCGGCTTCGCATACCGGCACTATGACGGGCAGCGACGAGGTGCTGGAGGCGGCATTCCGCCGCAGCGGAGTGCTGCGCGTGAACACCATCGCCGATTTGTTTTACATGGCGGAAGTATTGTCGAAGCAACCGCGACCGCTGGGACCGCGGCTGGCGATTGTGACCAATGCCGGCGGGCCCGGAGTGCTGGCGGCGGATTCGGTGATCATGAGCGGCGGGGAACTGGCGCAACTGTCAGCGGCAACCATGGAGTCATTGAACACGCTGCTGCCGCCCCATTGGAGTCATGACAACCCGCTCGACATTCTGGGGGATGCGCTTCCCGACCGGTATGGCAAAGTGGTGGAGCTGGCGGTGGCGGATCCGAATGTGGATGGGCTGCTGGCAATTTTGTGTCCGCAGGGGATGTCGCATCCCACTCTGACCGCGGAGAAACTTGTTCCCATGGCGCGGAGCACGGGCAAGCCCATCCTGGCCAGTTGGATGGGCGGAGCGGAGATGATGGCAGGGATCGAAATCCTGAACCGGGCGGGAATTCCGACATTTTCTTATCCCGATACCGCGGCGCGAGTCTTCGATTACATGTGGCGCTATAGCTACAACCTGCGCGGGCTGTATGAGACGCCGGTACTGGCACATGACAATGAGACTACAGGCGGGGGGAAACGCGCGGCAGAAATCATCGAGAAAGCGCGGGCGTCAGGACGTCTGTTGCTCACGGAGGTGGAATCGAAACAATTGCTAGCGGCTTACGGGATTCCAACCGTAGGAACATTGACCGCGAGCAGTGAGGACGAGGCGGTCCGGCGGGCGCAAAAAATTGGATATCCGGTGGTGGCGAAGCTGCTGTCGGAAACCATCACCCACAAGACCGATGTGGGCGGGGTCAAGTTGAATCTGCGCGATGACGATGCGGTGCGCCGGGCCTATCGTGAGATTGAGGCGGCGGTGGCGGACCAACCGGGAGCTTTTCTGGGCGTAACGGTGCAGCGGATGGAGAAGCTGGACGGCTACGAACTTATTGTCGGGAGCAGCGTAGATCCGCAGTTCGGTCCGATTTTGTTGTTTGGGACGGGTGGTCAGTTAGTCGAAATCTTCAAGGACCGGGCACTGGGGCTGCCTCCTCTGAATACCACGCTGGCGCGCCGCATGATGGAGCAGACCAAGGTGTTCGCGGCGCTGCAGGGAGTGCGGGGACGGGCCAGTGTGGATCTGGCGGCGCTGGAACGGTTGTTGGTGCGCTTCAGCCAGTTGGTGGTGGAGCAGCCGTGGATTAAAGAAGTGGACATCAACCCCTTGCTGGTGTCAGCCGAAAAACTGGTGGCGCTGGACGCCCGGGTGGTGCTGCACGGACCGGGAGTCACGAAGGAGCAACTGCCCCGCCCGGCCATCCGGCCCTACCCGGCGCAATACGTCAAGGGGTGGACGATGAAGGATGGCGAACAGGTCACCATCCGGCCGATTCGTCCCGAGGATGAGCCCCTGCTAATCAAGTTGCATCAGGCATTGTCGGACCGGTCGGTGTATCTGCGATACTTCCAGCCACTAAAGTTGAGTCAGCGGACAGCGCATGAGCGGCTGACCCGCATCTGTTTTATCGACTACGACCGCGAGATGGCATTGGTGGTCGAGCGCAAGGCTGAGGAGGGCGTGCAGGAGATCATCGGCATTGGCCGTTTGAGTAAGCTGCATGGCCGCGACGAGGGCGAGATGGCGGTGCTGGTGGATGACCGCTTTCAACATCTGGGGATTGGGACGAAGTTGTATCGAGAATTGATTGCGGTGGCTCGCGACGAGCACGTGGGTAAAGTCGTTTCCACGATATTGCCGGAAAATCGCGAGATGCAGGCTATCTGCCGCAAGCTGGGGTTCGTGCTGGATCCGGATCTGGAAGATGGAACGGTCACTGCTGTGCTGGAAGTGGAGCGAGTGGGGGAACCACAGACCATCGGCTCTTGATGGAACACAAATGGGCAGTGGGCTTCGGGCCTTGCACCTGTAGTTGTGGGCTGCACGTGTGCACAGGCGAGCCCGCCCGCATGCTGACGGTGGTCCACGGAAAGGCAGATCATGGCGCTGGAAGAATACAAACGCAAGCGGCGATTTGAGAGCACGCCGGAGCCTGCGCCCAAGGTGGCGGCCAAGCGGGGAAATCGCTTCGTGGTGCAGAAGCACCGGGCATCGCGCCTGCACTATGACTTCCGCCTGGAGATGGACGGAGTGCTGAAATCATGGGCGGTGCCGCGAGGGCCTTCGCTAGATCCGGCGGACAAGCGGCTGGCCATGATGGTGGAAGATCATCCGGTGTCGTACTTCGATTTTGAGGGCACCATCCCCGAGGGCAATTACGGCGCGGGCACGGTGATGGTGTGGGACGTTGGAACCTGGCAAGCGCTGTCGCCGCAGTTGGTCGAGGGAAAGTATGTCAAGGCGAGCGATGCCGAAGCAGCGGCGATGCTGGCCAAGGGAGACCTGAAATTCCGGCTGAGCGGAACCAGAGTGAAGGGGGACTTCGCGCTGGTGCACATTAAGTCCCGGCGTGATGGAAGCAAAGGAAACGAGTGGTTGCTGATCAAAAAAAAGGACGATGAAGTGGTGGAGGGATTTGATGCCGAGCAGTATGAAACCTCAGTGCTGACCAAGCGCACCATGAGCGAGATTGGCGGGGATGAGGGTTCGGCGGAGTGGACCAGCAGCCGTCCCGCAACGCGCGGGAAGTTGAAAGCCCCGTGGTTGGCAGCGGCGCTGGCGCGGGTCGAGAAAAAGAAGGCAGATTCGGAAGGCAAGGGCAAGACGCCAGGGGGACGCGCCACGGCCACCGTAAAGAAGATTCCTCGCGGGCGGAAGCCAGTCGCGAAGGAGACGAGCAAGACCGCTCCCCTTCCCAGGAAGCAGACGGCGAGCACGAAAAAGAAGCGGCCAGCCGGTGATTCGAATGATGCACCGGCTGGGGAGGAAGGGCCCCGCTCGTCGCCTAGCGCAGGTTTCCGGCGTCCCGACCAGCTTCCCAACCAGCGTCGCAATGAGTTTCCCGGGACGAAGCGGGCCTTGATGCCGAAGGTGGTCCATCCCATGCTTGCCATCACGGTGGAGAGTGCGTTTGACGATCCCAAGTGGTTGTTTGAGATCAAGTGGGATGGTTACCGAGCGGTTCTGTTCGTGGAAAATGGCGCCGTGCGGCTGGTTTCGCGGAACCAGATTGATTTGACGGCGAAGTTTCCGGAACTGAAAGACTTAGCGCTTCAGATCGACGCCAGGCAAGCGGTGTTGGACGGCGAAATTGTGGCATTGGATGAGCAGGGGCTGCCATCGTTCAGCCTGCTCCAGCAGCGCACCGGGTTTCGTCCCGGCAAGCCGCGGGTGGTTTCGCGTTCCGAGGTGGGAGTGGTTTACTACGCGTTCGACTTGATCCACCTGGATGGACACGACTTGCATCGGGTCACGTTGGAGCAGCGCAAGCAGGCTCTGCGGGGAATTCTAAAAGAAGGAAATCTGCTGCGATTTTCCGACCATTATCCCGAGCACGGCGTGCGACTGCTGGAAGGGGCGCGGGGACAAGGGCTGGAGGGGATTGTCGCCAAAAAGCTGGGGAGCATTTACGAAGAGGCGCGCAGCACAGAGTGGCGCAAGATCAAGATCACGCACACCGTCGATTGCGTGGTGGGCGGTTATACCGAGCCGCAAGGCAGCCGCCAATATTTTGGATCGCTGGTGCTGGGGCAGTACGACAAGTCTGGGAAACTCATTCATGTGGGACAGGCGGGCACGGGCTTTGACCAAAAGCTGCTCAAACAGATTTACGGAGAACTGGCGAAAATCCCAGCCGCACGAAGTCCCTTTGAGGGGCTGGTGGATGCGCTGGGCACGGTGCATTTTGTGAAGCCGCGGCTGGTGGCGGAAATCAAGTTTGCAGAGTGGACCCACGAGACCGCAGAGGGCCGCGCGAAGCTGCGGGCGCCAGTGTTTCTGCGGATGCGACCGGACAAAGATCCGGCAGAGTGTGCTCTCGTGGAAAAAAGAGCGAAAGACCATCGGCCGGGGAGCGCCTAGTTGTCATTCGTTGTGCGATCCGGGCGGCCTCTCTCCCTCTTCGACCGAAAACACTCAAATGGTGTTTCCAGCGTCTAATAGTTGGTAGCATCAGCAGAACCCATTGCGACAACCCACCCAAATCGCGAACCCTGTAGAGTCGCTGACGGCAGAGCTTTATGCCCGGAGCGATGCGGCGCAGTTGGGGCTTGAGCTGGAGCGGTTTGCGGGCATCCTGACCACGATTCAGCAAAAGTATCTGGGTGCTGGCGCGAGCCAGGCGGCAGTGTGCGAACTGTTCTTGAGCCTGCGCATCGACGAACTGGTCATGGCCCGGGCTTGCGCTGAGGGCAGTGAAGCCGCCTGGAACGAATTCGTGCGGCGCTACCGCCTGAAGTTGTATGACATGGCGCGGAACGTCACCCGCGAAGAGAGTTCGGCCCGCGAACTGGCGGATGCGCTCTATGCTGATTTGTATGGCACGCATTTGCGCGACGGCGAGCGAGTGTCGAAGCTGGCTTCTTACACCGGGCGCGGGTCCCTGGAAGGCTGGCTGCGAACCGTGCTGGCCCAGGAGTTCGTCAACCGCTATCGCAAACAAAAGCGGTTGGTAAGCTTGGAGGAAGAAACCGAAGGCGGCGCACAGTTCGCGGCTGCGCAACCTGACCCGATTCCGCTGGACGACGACCGGCTGAAGATAGCGATCGACAAAGCCCTGGCTGCCCTCGACGGCGAAGACCGGTTGATTCTGGCGTCGTACTACCTGGATGAACGGACCCTGGCGGATGTCGGCTGGATGCTGGGACAACACGAATCCACGGTGAGCCGGCGGCTGGTGCGCATTGCCAAGGCGGTGCGCAAGCAGATTGTGGCGCAACTTCTGGGTATGGGCTTGTCCCGGGCCGCCGCCGAGGAATTGCTGGAAACCGACGTACGGGACGTGACCGTGGATATCCGGAAACGGCTGGCGCAAGAGTCGGGGCGAAAAACGTTCTGAAAGAGTAGGGTCGATAAGCATGACGGGCATTCCACAATCCGTGAGGGCGAGGCTGGCGGCTGAGGCGATGGCCGGACCTCATCCCGATGCCAACATCCTCACCGCTTTCGCTGAGCAGGCGCTGAGTGAGCGAGAGCGCAGGGAGGTGTTTGGCCATTTGGGGGAGTGCGGAGAGTGCCGCGAAGTGCTGGCCCTGGCGGGAGTGGGAGAAGCGGTTGGGGTTCCGGCTGCTGAAGCAGTGGTCCGGTCCAGGAGTGGACCTTGGTTCGCCTGGCCGACGCTGCGCTGGGCCGGGCTGGCGGCCACGATCGTGATTGCCGTGGGGCTGTTCTGGCCCCGCTTCACTGGGAACGGAGAATTGATGAGCCGCTTGGCAGCTCCCGCTCCGAAGATGGCGGTCAGCCAAGTCGTGCAGGAGGGATTCCCGGCTCGGCAGCGGGCTTTAGAAATGTCGCGGGCGCCGGTTCCAATCCCAGCGCCGCCTGCCGAATCCGTCCCATCGGGATACAGTAAGCCGGTCTTGCGGCCAACTGGAGAGATGCGGGCGGAGTCGAAGCCAGCGGAAATCGCTTCGTCGCTGTCGGCAGGGCCTGCAACTGGTTGGTTCAATAGTGGGTTGTCGGCGGCAAAGTCTCCAGTGCCTCTCGACTCAGCTTCGATTGGCGCCCAGGCAGCGCCGCCCAGCGTGGCGGTTAGTGGAAAACGAGCGATTTCGGCCATGGCAGCTCAGACATCCAGAGAAATGCGGAGTCCGGCAGTGAGTCTAGCGGCCGCCAACCCGGACGTGCGCTGGGCGCTGGCCTCAGAGGGCGTGTTGCTGCGCTCCAAGGATAGCGGAAAGTTCTGGGAAGCGCTGCCTTTGAAGGCCGGGACCGGCCGGATCTTCGCCATCGCGCCGCAGGGACTGTCTATTTGGGCGGGTGGGGAAGGCGGACAGCTCTTACACTCTGAGGACGGCGGCGAACAGTGGTCTTCCGTCCAACCCGCGCAGGATGAAGTGGCGCTGACCGGCGCCATTGTCCGGATTGAGTTCCGCGACGCCTTGAACGGCACGCTGGTATCTGACACCGGCGAGATCTGGACGACTGGCAACGGCGGCTTGGACTGGCAAAAGCGCTGAGTGCCGGCTGGAATTTTGGCTGTGCTCTCAGAGACATTGCGACTGCCCCGGGTGGAAGCCCGCTCTCTGTCCCCGGTGCTACACTTATTTCACAAGCATGAGTGACGAAAAGAAGTCCCGAGCATGGCTATGGATCCTAATCGCGGGAGGAGGGTTTTTCCTCTTCGTGGCGATGGTCTTCACCTTGGTGTACTTCGCCATGAACAACGATGAGGAAACCAGTTCTTCCTTCGCCGGGTTCGGGGACAAAATCGCCGTGGTGGACCTGGAAGGCGTGATTCTCTCGCCCAAGCAGGTGGTGCCACAGCTCAAGAAATATGCCGACGACGACTCGATCAAGGCGATCATCCTGCACATCAACTCGCCGGGCGGAGGAGTGGCGGCGTCGGAAGAAATTTACCGCGAAGTCAAGCGCATTCGGGATGCCAAGAAGAAGCCAATCGTAGCGTCGATTGAGACGGTGGGGGCTAGCGGGGCCTATTACGTGGCCGCCGCGACCAACAAGATTTACGCGGACCACGGCAGTATCGTGGGCTCCATTGGCGTGATCGCGCAGTGGGTGAATTACGGTGAATTGTTGCGCTGGGCCAAGCTGAAAGACATCACCATGAAGGCCGGCGAGTTCAAGGATACGGGCAACCCGGCGCGTGACATGACGCCAGCCGAAAAAGAATACATGCAGGCGCTGATTGACGATATGCACACCCAGTTCATCACGGCTGTGGCGGAGGGGCGCAAGGCCAAGCCCGAGGACATTCGGGCAATCGCCGACGGCAAGGTTTGGACCGGCGAGCAGGCTTTGCCCATGAAACTGGTGGATGAACTCAGCGATTTCGAAGGCGCGGTGAAGGCCACCGCGCGGTCCGTCGGCATCACGGGAGAGCCGACGTTGGTGCGTTCCGCGAAAGAGAAGAAGACCGGGCTTGGTCTGCTGTTTGGCGATGTGTCGGAGTACTTGCCCAGCCGCGAGAAGCTATTGGAACAGCAGATGGGGTTTTACTATCTGTGGAAGTAGGAACCTGGGCCGAGTTGCGCCCC
The DNA here is from genome assembly GCA_025360645.1 of Acidobacteriaceae bacterium. Classification (GTDB taxonomy): domain Bacteria; phylum Acidobacteriota; class Terriglobia; order Terriglobales; family Acidobacteriaceae; genus JANYBT01. The sequence goes on from JANYBT010000001.1 coordinate 44,059, forward strand.
GGGCGGGAGATTTGAGAAGGTGTTAGGGAAAGTTGCCGGAGTTCGGCGAGCGGAGCCAAAGCGATGACCAAAGCGGACTTGATTGACGAAGTCGCGAGAATTGCGGAGCTTACCCGCAAAGACGGGGAAGTCATCGTCGAGACGATTTTCGACAGCGTGGTGCGCTCGTTGCGGGTAGGCGACAAGATTGAGATCCGCGGGTTTGGCAGCTTCCGCACCCGGCAGCGCAAACCGCGCGTGGGGCGTAACCCCAAGACCGGCCAGCGGGTGGAAGTTCCCGCCAAGACCATCCCCTTCTTCAAGCCCAGCAAGGAATTGAAAGACAGTGTAAACAACGCGCCGGACTTCCCGCCCGCAGACGTAGCCGGATCCGCACCACCGCCGGGCACCGCACCGCCTGTGCTCTAGCCTCCATTCCCAACTACACCCAAGGCAGAGTTATGGGGCCGGTGCTTTGATCCCTGCCACCGCCATCATTCTTCCGGTGCGGCCGTGTTCGGCGCGGTGCGAAAACAACTGGTCGGTGTGGCAGGCGGTGCACAGCGGCAGGATCGTGATGTTTTTCTTCAGCACTCCGGCATCCAGCAACTGGCGGCGGTTGGCTTCAACCAAGTCGAGGAAGATGCGGGTGGGCAACTGGCTGTGTCCGGGCGCGCGCGCGGTCAGGAACAGCAGCGGATATTTTTCACGAACGGGATCAGAGTCTTTGGTTTCGCGGAACAGCTCGGCGGCATAGCCAAACTGCGTCTCAAACTGGTTGCGTACCTCTTCGCCCACCTGATAACAGCAGCCGTAAATGCCCGGCCCAATGGCAGCCATGAGGTTGCGCGGGTTGGTCCCGAAGACGCGCTGCATCTCGCCTATGCCCTTCTCGACGATGCGCTTGATGGTACCGCGCCAGCCCGCGTGGAACACCCCCACCGCGCGGGTGTTCTTGTCGGCGAGAATAATGGGGAGGCAGTCGGCGGTCTGGACGGCGACCAGCAACCGCGGGGTGGCAGTGATGAGCCCATCGCCCACGAGCAGGGCGGCCGGGACCGCATCCACCAAGTGGATCAGGTCAGAGTGGATCTGTCGCAGAGTGACCAGCGGCCAAGGCTTGCGCGCGCTGCCAGCCCGCAGATTCGCCTCGAAGGCGACACGGTTCTTTTGAACCGCCACGCGTGAGTCGTGCTCAGTAAATCCCAGGTTGAGCGCATTCTTGCCGTACACGCGGGAGAAGCCACCCTGCCGCGTCGAGAAGCCGTGGATCAGCCAGGGAAGCGGGACCAGGCTCTCCGCACGGAGGGTTTGCAGGGATGTTTTGTGGGGAGACACTCTGTCTATCTTACAAGCAGTCGTGAAAGGAACCGCCGCGCTAACCTAAGCAACAGCCGGAGACTTCTTTCCGAATCGGCGGCCGACAACTTCGTAATCGGACTGCAACACCATCGCGATCGCCTCAGAGTAGGCCACATGTTCCTGCTCCAGGATGCGGGCGGCGAGCGTGTGTTCATCGTCGCTATCGAGAACCGGGACGGTCTTTTGCACGATGATGGCGCCGTGGTCGAGTTCTTCGTCCACAAAGTGAACCGTACATCCCGAGACTTTGACACCATAGGCGAAGGCCTGTTCCTGAGCCTCCAGGCCTGGGAAGGCGGGCAGCAGCGAGGGGTGGATGTTCAGAATGCGGCGGGGAAACTGCTGCACAAACCAGGGCGAAAGCAGACGCATGTATCCGGCCAGGCAGACGAAATCCACCTGATGCTGTTTCAGGGCCGCGACCATCGCGCGGTCATGGTCCGCGCGCTCCGTGCCTTTGAAGGGAATGATCAGAGTGTTTAGACCCAGGCGCTGCGCGGTTGCGATGCCGCCGGCATCGGGCTTGTTGGAGATGACGACGGCAATTCGTGCGTCAGGAATGCGGCCGGTCGCAATGTTGTGGGCAATGGCTTCGAAGTTGGAACCGCGTCCGGAAAGAAGGATGCCGAGGTGCTTCATGACAGGCTCCCGATTTAGATTTTCGAGTTTCCAGCGTCAATGATAATTCACGGGAGGAGTCGCTAGTGGGAGGAAGGCGCGGGCCGGCTCCGAACAGAGCACCTTCTAGAACGGACAGCCCCGGTAGGCGAACTAGGCGTACATGACTTTGCGGTCGCCTTTGACGATGCGGCCCACACTGTGGAATTTTTCTCCGGCGCGATCGAGCAAAATTTGGACCCGCTTGAATTTTGCGGACGGAACCACGACCAGCATGCCAATACCCATGTTGAAAGTGCGGAGCATTTCGTCTTCCGGAACATTGCCGAGTTGTTGCAAGTGCTCGAATATCGGCGGAATGGGCCAGGTGCCTCGCTCGATGATGGCAGAAGTTCCCTTGGGCAGAACGCGGGGGAGATTTTCCGTGATGCCGCCTCCGGTGATGTGGGCGAGCGCGCCAACGCAGTCCGCAGCGATCAGCTTTTTGATGATGGTCCAGTAGCTTTTGTGGGTGCGGAGGAGTTCGTTGCCTAGCTTGTTCTTGATAGCGCTCACGAAAGTATCAGGCTTGTATCCAGCGATCTCAAACAGCAGCTTGCGGGCCAGCGAATAGCCGTTGGTGTGCAGGCCGTTGGAGGGCAGGCCGAGGATGACGTCGCCGGGCTGAACCGTCCTGCCGGTGATGATGCGGTCGCGCTCCACCACTCCCACGATGAAGCCGGCCAAATCGTATTCGCCATCGGGATAAAAACCGGGCATCTCGGCGGTTTCCCCGCCAATCAGAGCGCAGGCGTTCAGTTTGCAACCCAGGGCGAGGCCTTCGACCACTTTTTCGGCAATCTCACCATCCAGCTTGCCGGTGGCGAAGTAGTCCATGAAAAAGAGTGGGGTAGCGCCTTGCACCGCGATGTCGTTGACGCAGTGGTTCACCAGATCGATTCCGATGGTGTTGTGCAGTTTCATGGCGAAGGCGACTTTCAGCTTGGTGCCGACGCCGTCCACGCTGGAGACCAGAACCGGGTCCTTGTACTTTTTGTCGATGGCGAATAGGCCGCCGAAGCCGCCAATCTCTCCTAGCACGCCCCGGGTGAAGGTCTTCTGCGCCAGGTACTTGATGCGCTGTTTGGTGCGGTTGGCATGGTCGATATTCACGCCAGCATCGGCGTAAGTGACGGGGGCGGATTTCGAGATGGACTTTTTAGTCACAGGTTTTGAAGGTGAGGATCTGAGAATACGATTCTAGCACGCGGAGAAGCTGCGACGGCGTAGGCGCACTCCGACTGACGCCCCCGAGTGCTCGGGGCGAAGCGTCGGTCAGGGTTGGCTAGTTGGCGAGATACTGGCTGACAAAATAAGCCATCACGCTGAACAAGGCCAGCGCGCTAATGCCATAAGCAGTGACGACCCAAACCGCGCGTCCTTCTTTGTGAGGGACTGCAGCTTGCGAAATGGTGCCCCGTTGTTCCATGGGATGAGACTCCTTGTTTGAGCAACCCAAACGACATGAGTGAAAAGCGACATGAGTG
>JANYBT010000075.1 GCA_025360645.1 Acidobacteriaceae bacterium
TGCACGCGTTCTGGGACGACCTGCCGGGCGCCGACGCCACCTATTGCGCCGACAAAATATCGTGCGTCCGCCGCGCCATCGCACTGGGATCCAAATTGGCGCCGCCCGACCCCGCACTCGCAGCAAATCTCGACCCCGCCCGTTGGGCGCAAGAAAGCTTTCAACAAGCCAAGGCGAACGTGTACATCGCCCCAGTCGGTCGCGGTGACGGCCCCTTCGCCGACACTCCGGCGTACCACGTCCAGGCCCTCAAGCTGGCCCACGCGAAGGTCGCGCTCGCAGGAGCCCGACTAGCCAACCTCCTGAATGCCGAGCTAAAATGACCAGCTAGTCAGGAGAAAACATGTCATTCGTTCGTGACGTAACAGACGCTAAGCAGAGATTTGGCACGTATATTGAAGACTTTCGATATCTTCTGGTCCAGAATGACGTACACGGCAGCGATTGGTATCAGAGGCTTAAGGAGGCGCACAAAAATCAAGCATTCAAAAGTAAACGCGATGCGATTTGGCATGCGATTCTGGAGCGCGAGGGAGGAAAGTTAAGTCTGGGCGCAATCTTCGGGATAATAGGCGCCGCTCTTGGTGCGATTGGAGTGGCAGGTTTTGGGGGAGCTATCGGTATCCCTCTTGCCCTGCTTCTAGTTCCGGTGGGCATTCTCTTCGGTCACGAGGTCGACGAACACCATATCACCGAGAACGTTTTTAAATGGTTTCGTGATCGGTTTGGCTCGGCTCCTTCGAACGCGCCGCCCACAGATAGCCACGCGCACGCCTCCCCAGACAACACTGAAACCAACACTGCAACAGGTTCGAACCAAAAGGGTAGCGTCAATTATGACGAGGAGCTAGTTGTCATTCTTCAAATCGTCTCCGACGTCATCCAACGATGCGAGGAACTCGATGCTAGCTCCCAAAAGCTCGAACAGTCGCAGGCCGAGCTTTATCGGGACGTCGCTAAGGTGCGCGCGGATCATTACGGCCGTTTACTCAGCAATGAGTCTGCACTACACTCGATTTCGTCGCGTGTGGTGGAACTGGAACGGACTACCCTACCCCTGCAGCTGTTCGCCGAGCTAAAACTCGCTGTTCAAGCTCTAGAAGTTCAAGGCAGCGAATTGATGTGCGCCGACCGAACGTTTCAAGCGCAGCTCGCTGAGTCAGAACGCAGCGCTCAGAGTGCTCTTGAAGTGCAGGGTGACAACATCACTCAATTAAAGCTCACTGTCGAGCAGGCATCGGAAAGCCTTTTAAACGTGAAAAAAAAGTTGCAATCGCTCTTTTGGAGCGGCTTGACGGTGTCTGTGATAGTTTTGCTTTCAATAGCTTGGTTAATTTATAAAAAATGAGTTAAGGGCGACCTCGACCTCAAAGCAGGAACCAAAGAGGCTGACCGAAATCAGCCTCTTGACCACCCATTTTCCAACGCACCCTTAGTGCCCGGGAATAATCGCCGTCTTGATGTCGCCATTGCGGTTAAGCATGTGTCGCAACACATCGTGCAAGCGCGACAGTGGCGCTTCGCCTGTAATGTAGTCCGTGCCGCGAACTTTCTTCTCTGCGATCAGTCCGAACGCCCGGCGTACCGTCTCCGGAGTGTGATGGAAAGTCGCCTTCAGCGTGATTTCCGAATAGTGCAGGCGCGTGGTATCGAGCTGCACTTTGGTCCCGGCCGCGCAGCCGCCAAAGAAATTGACGGTACCGCCCTTGCGCACCATGTTGACCGCCCACTCCCACGCTTCCGGTCGTCCCACCGCTTCAATCACCACATCAGCGCCGCGCTTCTCATTGCTCAACTCGCGGACCGCTTCCACCGGATCTTTCACTTGCGTGATCTGCACCACTTCGTGAGCGCCTTTGCGCCGCGCCATGGTAACTTGCGAATCCCGTTTGACCACGGCGATTACATTGCAACCGATGGCTTTGGCCACCTGCACAAACATCAGGCCAATCGGCCCCCCGCCAATCACCGCCACGGTTTCGCCGATTTCCACCCCGGTCTCGTGCAGCCCGCGCAGCACGCAGGCCAGCGGCTCGGTCATGGCGGCGTCTTCAAAACTTACCGACGGCGGCACCGCCAGCATGTTGGTCTGCACAATGCGGCTGGGAATGCGGATGTACTCGGCATAAGCGCCGTTGTTGAACAACAAGTCTTCGCACAGGTTGGGCTGGTTCTTGGAACAGTAGAAGCAGCGTCCGCAAGGCGCAGAATTCAGCGCCACCACGCGCATGCCCTTTTTGAAGCCGACCACCCCCGGGCCCACCTGCTCAATCACTCCCGCCAGTTCGTGGCCAAACAGCGCTGGAGGCACAATCATGCGGGCATGGTAGCCGCGCTGATACACCTTCAGGTCGGTGCCACAGGTGAGGGCAACTTCCACCTTCACCAAAACCTCACCCTCGCCCACTTCCGGGATCGGGACTCTTTCAATCTTGATGTCCTCTTTCCCGTAGAGGACTGCCGCTGTCATTTTTCCGCTCACGTTCTTCCTTCCCACACGCTGCCAGGTTGCATCACAATCTTCATCGAATCCGGTTGGGGATGGGCAGCTAATTTCAAAGCTTCCACGCTGCGTGTCAACGGGAAGCGGTGGCTGATGAGCCTTTCCAGGTCCATCTCGCCGTTCATTACGAAGCGCACCGACTCGTCCTGCAAGTCCACTGATGCGCTGTATGAGCCAATAAGCGCCTTCTCGTCCACGCAAATCGCGGCCGGATCCACCCTGGCTTCGCTATGAATGGTTTGCGCAAACAGTAACACCCTTCCGCCGGGCCGGGTCGCCTCCATGGCGGCCCCAATGAGGGCGTTGCCGCCGACCGCCAGTATCACGGCATCGGCGCCTCGCCCTTCGGTCTCCGCACGCACCGCTGCGGTTACATTGGTGCGCGAGGCATCAATCGTCTGCTCGAATCCAAAGCCACTGGTTATTGTAAGCCTCTGCGGATACAAATCGGAAGTCATCACCTGTGCACCCGCCCGTCGCGCTAAAACGCTCAGAATCAGACCGATCGACCCCTGCCCCATGACCAGTACAGTTTCGCCCTGGCGCAGCCCCAGCGCCTGGATTCCCTTCATGCAGGTATTCACTGGTTCCACAAAACTGGCCTGCTCAAAAGACACTCCGTCCGGGATGCGCACCGTGCCTTCCAACACAATCCATTCCATCACTCGAACATATTCCGCGAAGCCGCCTCCGCTCGGGGCAAACCCCGCCGTGCATCCCACTTTCTTGTACGCTTCGCACTGGGAAAACGTTTTCGTCTGGCAGTAATAACATTCGCGGCACGGAATGTGATGGAACACCATCACCCGGTCGCCAATCTGGTAATCGCGCACACCCCCGCCCACCTTCGCCACGACACCAGCGGTTTCATGCCCAAAAATACGCGGTGCAGAATGCGAGCCGGTAGCGATTTTCTTTAGGTCGGTGCCGCAAATGCCGCAGGTGTGCACTCGCACCAGAAGTTCACCCGCGCCAATCTCCGGCACTGGCACGGTTTCCAGGCGCACCTCGTCAACCCCGCGATACACCGCCGCCTGCATGGTCGCAGGCACGGTCAGATCGCACGTTTCTAGCACGAATTGTTCAGCGCTTGCCAAGGGCTTAGAATGCTTTGCTCTTATGAATCATCTTGCCGGTCCGGCATGGGCCGACTGCATCTTGCTCTGTACGTTAATTAGATGCAGTTTCCTCCCCGAGGAATCGCTCTAAAGCGCCGCACAGCGCACGGCTAGCCACGCCGCTGTTGCGGGCCAAACCGATCACTGTACTCCACAACTGTGGGCGCAGGGCTGTAAAAATCGCAAACGGGACGGCGCGGAACTTCCCGTCGTGAGTGACGAAGCGATCCATCGGGGGCAGTTCGAAGCCGGCAGCATCGGAAATCGACTTCAGCGCGGCGAAGCGGATGCCTCGCGCCTGCGCTCCCTGGGCCACAGCAGCGGCTTCCATATCCACCGCCTGGGCTTGGTACGCTTTCGCCAGCTTTGCCTTTTGTTCAACGCTGGCGGTGGTCGCGACCGTCACCAGCACTCCGGCGCCGCGGTCAGTTTCGACTCGGCCGCCGTCGCGTGCGTTGATGACCCATGCCGGTGTGATCACGTCGCCGACCGCCAGCGTATTATCGAGCGCGCCCGCAAATCCGGCGGAAATTACGAGGTCGGGCCCGTAAAGGCTGATGACCGCTTCCGTGGCTCGGCGCGCCGCCTCTGCGCCAATGCCGCCCGCGACCAGCACCCCTGTCCCGCTTTCGAAAAACCTAAACTCGCGGCCGGAGTGGGAGCGTTCCACCCGCTGCCACAACTTGATCAGCGGCGCCAGCTCGCGCTCCATGGCCACAACAATGGCAATTTTCCGGTTGGTGGGCATAGTCGAGGCGAATCTCAATCCGGGGACTCGGACTGATTATAACCACTGGCGCCAGGGCTGGACCGCACCGTCGCGCCTAAGTTCTTCGCCCAAGCGAACCTTGAACGGGGCACCCTCCAGAACGAGGCACCCTCCAGTTAGTGTGAACTCTGGCGACCCACGCTCTGCTATCCTTTCCCCATCATCCCCGATTCGAGGTTTTCATTTCATGCGCACTCTTCCCCTGTTTGCTACGCTCATTGTCATGAGCACTTTTACTCTGGCCCAGGCGCCTGCACCCCAGGCCATCACCGATCCCAAACAAATCACTTCCCAAGCCAACGCCGCGGTGGAAAAGAGTCTCACCATCGAGAAGCTTTACATGACGCGGCAAATCGGGCGCCCCACCTGGTCGCCGGACGGCAAACACGTCGCCTTCATCAGCAACCTCAGCGGCCGCAACAACCTGTGGCTGGTTCCCGCCGAGGGGGGATGGCCGACCCAACTCACCATCAGCGACCAGCGCCAGACCGCGCCCGCCTGGTCCCCCGACGGCAAGTGGATCGCCTACCAATCGGACTATGACGGCGACGAGCAGTGGGATATTTTTCTGGTCTCGCCCAAGACCGGCAAGGTGGTCAACCTCACCAACACGCGCGAAATCGCCGAGGAGCAGCCCTCCTGGTCGCCCGATGGCCGCTATCTCGCCTATGAAGTGAAACCGAAGACGGCCTCTGCCATTGAAATCGACGTGTACGACACGCTGCAGCGCGAAACCCGCCACATCACCACTGGCACGCCCAACGACAAATTGAACAGCGGACCCATCTGGTCGTGCGATGGCAAGCAAATCATCTACACCCAGAGCCAGGCCAAGGGAACCGACTCCAACGTTTTCATCGCGGAAGTGGCCACCGGAAAAAGCACCTTGCTCACACCGCATGAAGGCGAGGCGCTCTACTTCGCCAGCGATTTTGCGCCCGACGGCAAGACCGTGCTGATCACCTCCAACGCCGCCAATGGACATGAGAATGCCGCGCTGCTCGACATCGCCACGAAGAAAATTCATTGGCTGACCAAAGACCAGTGGGAAGTCCACGGCGGCGACTTCTCCGCTGACGGCAAGCGCCTCACCTGGACCGTCAACGTGGACGGCAACACAAACATTTTTTTGCACGATCTCGCAACCGGTAAAACCACCGCGCTGCCTCTGCCTGCGGGCGTCAACGAAACCGCCGGCGGCCCTTCGGCCTTCACGCACGATGGCACGCGCCTGCTCTACCATCACAACGGCCCAACCGCTCCTTCCGATCTGTGGGTGTACACGCTGGCCTCCGGCAGGTCCCATCAACTGACCCACGCCACCGTCGGCGGGGTTCGCGCCGAAGACATGGTGGAACCGGCGCTGGTCCACTATCCCAGCAAAGACGGCAAGTGGACCATTTCCGCGTTTGTGTACATGCCTTGGAACCTGCCGCGCAATGCACAGCATCCCGCCATCGTGTACGTGCACGGCGGCCCCACTTCGCAAACGGTCAATTCCTTCAACCGTTTTGTGCAGTACATGGTCAACCAGGGCTACATCGTGATTGCGCCCAACTACCGCGGCTCCACCGGCTACGGCAAAGAATTCCAGCAGGCCAACCTCTTTGACATGGGCGGCGGCGATTTGCAGGACGTACTGTCGGCAGCCGAATGGATCAAGCAGACGGGCTACGTCGATCCCAAGAAGCTGATCCTGATGGGCGGCAGCTACGGCGGCTACCTCACCATGATGGGCGTCACCAAAGCACCCGAAGTGTGGGCGGCGGGCGTACCCATTGTTCCGTTTGTCAACTGGTTCACGGAAATCGCCAACGAAGACCCGGTGCTGCGCGAAAGCGATCTGGCCACTATGGGCGATCCGGTGAAGAACAAAGCGCGGTACGAAGATCGCTCGCCCATCAATTTTGTGGACCAGATCAAAGCGCCGCTGTTTCTGCTGGCCGGTGGCCACGACCCGCGCTGTCCCAAGAGTGAAGCGCAGCAAGTAGTGGACGCGATCAAGAAGCGCGGCGGAGTCGCCGAATACAAAGTTTACGAAAATGAGGGCCACGGCTTCGCCCGCGTGGAAAACCAGATCGACGCCTACAAACGGGTCGCCGACTTTCTGCTAGCGAAGGTGCCGCCAGCGGATTGCAGTTGCTCGCTGACAGAATAGGCGAAGTTTGCAGATTCGCTTAAGGACGACGGCCTGTTCCATCGGATTTCGCGTTTTAAGGCACCTAGGACGCTTTTATTCCGGCGGTGGGCTCTCGGTCACCCAAAACCTCTGTAGCCTCACCACGGACTTGGAAATGGCACTAGCGACGGTCTTACGCTAGGGATCTGATCGTTATCTGGCATCCCAATCGCGGCCTGACAGGCGGCTTGGCAAGCGAATTTTTTGCAAACCATTGATTGCATTGGGTTTACGGGTATTAGTTTCAATAATAGCTATTAGCTACTATGTTTAACTGGCGGAGGGGACGGGACGGCGGTTTGCTCGCCTCCGCAAGCCACCCGATCCCGGCCGCTGGCTTTGGCCTGGTAGAGGGCAGTGTCGGCGGTTTTTAGCAAGGTCGCGGCGTCAGTGAGGCTGGGGCCGGAGCAGGCGACCCCGATGGAGACGGTGATGGGATCCAGCAGGGCGCCCTGATAGCGGGGAAGCAGGTGCGCCACCTCGTCCCGAATTTGTTCGGCGCGCTGGCGGGCGGTGTCGAGCGGCGCCTCGGGCATGATGATGACAAATTCTTCGCCTCCGTAACGGCAGGCCACATCGTCGCCGCGGGTCTGGTTGCGGAGCAATTCGCCCAGGCTGCGCAGCACGCTGTCGCCCGCATCATGGCCGAAATCGTCGTTGTAGTGCTTGAAGTGGTCCAGGTCGAGCATGACCACGCTGACTTGGCGCCCCCAACGGGAGCCGCGCAGCAGTTCGCGTTCCAAAGTTTCTTCCATATAGCGCCGGTTGAACAGTCCGGTGAGAGGATCGCGGATGGCCTGATTGCGCAGGGCATCGCGCAACTTGAGATTGGCGAGGGCGAGGGCCACTTGCTCGGCCAGGGCGGTCCCAATCTGCTGTACCCGGCGCAGAGTCTCTTCCCCGGACTGGAGTGGCTGGCTCACGCTGGCGGTCTCCACCAGAATCAGGGCGCCGAAGGCCTCGCCTTGCGCCATCAGGGGAATGCAGAAAGCGGTCTCCTTCGCAGCGGGCTCGAAGTGAGTGCAGCGGCGAGCGGACTGCGAGTCTGAGCGATGCAGGCGGCCGCGGCGCATGGCCCAGCATTCCCGGGGATCGAAGATGCGGTTGGGCGGAGTCGCGGTGCCCCAAGCAGCCGCGGTTTCGGCACAATCGTGGTTTTTGGTGACGGACAACAGTGCGCCGGAAAAGCCGGGAAGAAAATTTTGTGCGGCTTCAGCAATCACCACATAAGCCTCTTCGACGGTCATGCAGGATTGCAGCAAGCTGCCCAGTTCCCCGAGCTGCGCCAACTCGCCAGCCTGCTGTTTGGCTTCGTGAAGCAGGTGGGAGAGATCGTCGCGCGCGGTGCGCAGTTGCGCTTCGGCTTCAGCCCGTTCCAGATCCTTGGTGTGCTGATGCTGTTGCGACAGAGTGAGACGCAAGGCGTAGGCGCTCAGCGACACGAAAACCGCGAGATAGCCCGCGAAATGCCATTTCTCACCGACCCGATTCGAGAGCACGGCGACCGTCGCAATCATCCACGCGACCGCCAGGTTCTCGCCCAGCCGTTCCCAAAACGCGTGGCTGGCGGACTCGGCCTCAGCGACGTCACACCTGACCGCCGGGGCTGAGAGGGCGAGCCAGCCGCCTAAAATGTATGGGAGGTCCCAAGCCAGGTCAAACCACATATTGGTGGCCGAGGTGGCGAAAAACAGAACGCAATTTCCGATGGCGGCGATGATGGAATAGGCGGCAACGAAAATGACCAGCCGCCGCAGCGGATCGCGCAGAACGCCATGCGTGGTGAGCCAACGCAAATAGGCGCCCACCAACAGAACCAGATTGATCCCTTGCGCGATGTCGGAATAGTGGCGCACTTGGGAATCGAACTCCGACATGCTGCCTTGGGGAAGGTAGAACAGCCCCAGGAACACCAGCGAGAAGACTATCGCGACCTGCAGGAAGTCGAGCACACTCTGCTTCAGGGGCTGGGTCGGATGGTTTTCAGAATGCAGGAACAGCACCATAGCCAGGGGCACGGTATAGATGCGGTAAATGAACGCCAACAGTACGGGCTCGGGGACGGGCAGGTCTGCGCTTTCCAGCAGCGAGACAGTATTGGCGACCACCCAGATGGCGAACGAGACAGTGAAGAACGCCCAGACCGCGCGCACACAACCGCTAGAGCGCCCGGCGCGCCGCGCCAGGCAGGCGGCGGCGGCCACATTCAGCATCAGGAGAAAGACCTTAGAGAATATTTCCGACCATCGGACAGGGAGTAGCCAGAGGCCAAGGAAATGGACCAGCAGCAAGACTGCGGTCCCCGCCGACAGCCACCGCCAGCGATTATCCGCGCCGCCCGCAACCGCCATAAGGCACACTGAGAACGCCGAAGGTCAAGGCGTCTCTATAGGCATCATCGCTGGAAGTTTGCAGGGGTTACAGTAAATTCGGCGGAGGCGTGGTTACCAGAGTTTGAAGAGGTGAGAACGCGCGCTTGCCAAACCAGATTTACCCGCACGGCAGGAAGGAACGCTTCGCCAGCCGCCGGTTATTGGTTAGAATGGAGGGATGTCTGATGCCCGGTGGCCTCCATGCCAGCTGGGGCGGAGCAATCGATAACCATTGGCCAAAGACAGCACACATCTTAGTGCGCAGACCGAGGTCGCCTACTGGCGGGTGGAAGGCAGCCTGCTGGAGTTGACCACGGTGCGTCCGATCGCCTATTTCACCTGGAACGCACAGACCTTTGCGGCGCGTGTGGTGCGGCGAAGCCTGGTGTTCCTGATGGCGGCGTTGCGCCCGTTTCTGTATTTGACCCACCGCAAGTGGGCCACGCGAGTGGTGCATTCGGTGTTACACGGAGTGAGCAAGGACCGGCTGGATCTGCTGGGCGAAGAGTACTACCAGTACGAACTGCTGCCGCTACTGAAGTTGGAAGGCGTGGCAAAACTGAAAGCGCTGGTGGCGTCGGGCGCCGAGGTGGTGCTGGTGAGTCAGGGACTGGAGCACGTAATGCGTCCTCTGGCCCGCAGCCTGGGGGTGAAGTGGATGGTAGCGAACCGGCTGGAGTTTCGCGACGGCAAGGCGACGGGGCGGATGCTCAGTCCGGTGATCCGGCCTCGGGGATGGCTGGCGCGGCTGGTGGGAGCCAGTCCGAATGGGCAGCGCGATGCCAAGCGATTGCGGCGGGATTTGCATCTGGCGAAGGTGGGGGATCTGCGGGCGGCGGTGATTGCGGTGGAGGAGCCTGCGCCGGCGAAGCCGCGCCCGGTGGTTTATTTTGACGGACGGCGACAGACCCAACCGCTTTCGGTGCGGCAGGCCTTGGGCGGCAAGCACATCATGCTGATTGGCGTGACCGGGTTCATCGGCAAGGTGTGGCTGGCGAATACGCTGCTGGATTTGCCGGAGATAGGGAAGATCTCGCTGCTCATCCGCCGCCAGAAATCGAGTTCGGGGACCAAGCGGTTTGAAAAGATTGTGGAAGAGTCGCCGGTGTTCGATCCGCTGTTCGAGCGCTACGGCGATGGGCTGCGCCAATTTCTCCGCGAGCGGGTGGAGGTGGTGGAGGGGGACGTAACGCAGCCGAACCTGGGAGTTGATGCAGCGACCGCGAGCCGGTTGCGGGCAAGTCTGGATTGCATCATCAACAGCTCCGGGCTGACCGACTTCAATCCCGATCTGCGGGATGCGCTGGCGACGAACGTCGATGCGACGGTTCACATGTTGGACTTCATCCGCAGCACAGACCACGCGGCGCTACTGCATCTTTCGACCTGTTATGTGGCGGGAGCGCGCGATGGGCGAGTGGCGGAGCGGGTGCGGCCGAATTACACCCCCAATGGAGAGGCGGGGTTTGACTCAGAGCGGGAATGGAAGCGGCTGCACCAATTAGTGCGCGAAGCGACGGCACACGCGGAGGAGCCGGAAGTCACCGAAGAATTGCGACGACAAGCGGCGCACAAGGCACACGCGGCGAAAGCATTGCAGGGCACGGCGCTGGAAAACCAAATACGGAAAAACCGGGTACGCTGGCTGCGCACGCACTTGACCGACGCGGGCATGGCGCGGTCGCGCGAGCTGGGCTGGCCCAATACTTACACCTTCACCAAGAGTTTGGCGGAGTCGTTGATTGCGACCCGCGGGGCGGATTTGCCGGTGGCGATCGTGCGTCCAGCGATTGTGGAAACCTCGGTGTCAAAACCGTTTTCGGGATGGAATGAAGGCATCAACACGTCGGCGTCGCTGTCGTATTTGCTGGGAACGAGTTTTCGGCAACTGCCCTCGAACGAGCGCAAGCGGCTGGATATCATTCCGGTGGACTCGGTGTGCCAGGGGATGACGCTGATCGCGGCGGCGTTAGTGGAGCGGCGGCATGACGCGGTGTACCAACTGGCAACGTCGGTCACCAATCCGTGTGACATGCGGAGGTCCATTGAGTTGACCGCGCTGGCGCATCGCAAACATTTCCGGGCCCAGGAAGGGCTGGAGTCGTGGCTGCGACTGCGGATGGACGCGATCGCGGTGTCGAAGGAGCGGTATGTTTCGATGTCGGCGCCGGCGCAAAAGGCGATCATCCAGTCGATTCAACGCATCATGTCGCCACTGGCGTTGAAGAAGCGTCCGCTGGCGAAGGCGGAACGCAATCTGGAGCGAGTGGAAAAGCTGATTCAGTTGTTCGAGCCGTTCATCCTGCACAATGAGCACGATTTTGTGGCGGACAACGTGGAGAAACTGTCGCACGCGCTGGTGCCGGAGGAGCGCGAAACGTTTGGGTATGACACGCGCGCTCTCAACTGGTGGAATTATTGGATCAACGTGCATATTCCCGCGCTGCGGCGATGGACCTACCCTCTGATTGAGGGCAGGGCGCTGGAGACCAGGCCACCCCGCAAGCTGGATCCGCCGGAGCCTGCTGCCCTGACCGCGACGGCGGCGGATGGAGGCTTGTGGCGATATTCCTGACCGGCTCGACCGGATACATTGGCGCGCACGTGGCGGCGAACCTGCTGACGCAGTACGACGCGCCGCTCAACCTGCTGGTACGAGCCAAAGATGCGCGCGAGGCGGAAAGGCGGCTGTGGCGGTCGCTGCAACTGCATTTGGGATTCCCGGCTTTCTCAGAATTTCTGCACCGCCGCATCCAGATTTTCCGCGGCGATCTGACGGACGCTCGTTTTGGGCTGAGCGACGCCGACTACGCGGGGCTGGTACAGAGCACGGATTCGGTGATCCACTGCGCGGCGTCGTTGAATCGCAAATCGGAGAAGAGCTGTTTGAATGTGAACCTGCGGGGCACGCTGGAAGTGATCCAGTTGGCCATGCGGGCCCGCGACCAGCATGGGTTGCGGCGTTTCAGCCATGTGAGCACGGTGGCGGTGGCGGGCAAACGAAACAACGAGGTGGTGACCGAGGACGCGGCGATTGATTGGGAGCGCTCGGACTACGATCCCTACGCTCGCACCAAGAAATTTTGCGAGCACATGGGACGGCAGTTGCTGGCGGATGTACCGCGCACGTATTTTCGTCCCAGCATCGTGCTGGGAGACAGCCGCCATGCCCAGACCACGCAGTTCGATATGGTGAAAGCATTCGTGTTTCTGGCGGGCCTGCCGGTGCTGCCTTTCCGCCCGGACGACCGGATTGATATTGTGAATGTGGACTTCGTGGCGGACGCGATTGCCGCGCTGCATCAGAAAGACAAGCCGGAGCATGAGATTTATCACTTGTCGTCAGGCGAGCAATCGCAAACCTTTCGCGAGTTGACCAAGGCACTGGCGGCGGCTCAGGGCAAACCGGCGCCGCTGTTTGTGCCGGGCTTGGAGCCGCCGTTCTCAGGACTGGTGAATACGCTGGCTAACCGCAAGGGCAGCATCGGCTTTGGGGCGTCTCTGCTGAAGGTGTTCAAGCCGTACCTGTTGTGGAACACGGTGTTCGACAACACGCGGGCGACCACGGAGATGGGACGCAAGCCGGTACCGTTCTCGCAATACAGTTATCCCCTGCTGAAGTTCAGCAAGGAACACCACTTCTCCTATCCGTATCAGGATTGGCCGGAGGCGCTACCGGCATGACCGATTACATTCTGGAAACCTGGGTGAGCAGCATCATTCGCGAAGCCAAGGCCCGGTGGATTATGGGCGAGGGCAAAGCGTGGCGCCCAGGGCAGAAACTCAAACTGCTGTTTGCCGGCTACAACGGCACGCGCAACACCGGCTCAGATGTGCGAGTGGAGGAGACGCTGCGTCAGATTCGGCACATTCTGGGCGCAGACCGGGTGGAGTTCAGCGTGATGAGCCAGAACTTTGATTACTCACACGGATACTTTGAAGGCACAAAACAAGTGCACCTGCCGGACATTTTTCCGTCATTTCTGGCGCGGGAAGTGCCTCGGCATCACGGAGTGGTGGCGTGCGAAGGCTCGATGTTCAAGAGCAAGTTTGCCAACGCGCTGACTACGATGATGATTGGGTCGCTGGGCATTGCGACGGCGCAGAACAAGCTGTCGGTGGGCTATGGCGCGGAGGCGGGCGAAATGGATCCGTCGGTTCGCCAGATGTGCGCGGATTATTGCAAAAGCTCATTGATCATCACCCGCAATGAAGAGTCGCGGACGGTGCTGCGGGAGTTGGGGGTGCCGACCGAGTTGGGGACGGACACGGCGTGGACCTTCACGCCGCGGACGCCGGAGTATGGCAAAAGAGTGTTGCGCGAGCAAGGGTGGGATGGAACCACGCCGGTGCTGGCGGTGTGCCCAGTGAATCCGTATTGGTGGCCGGTGACGGCGTCGGTGGCAAAGTACGCGGCGCGGACGATAGCCGGCGCCTACAAAGACAGTCATTACCGGACGGTGTACTTTCACAAGTCAGGGCCGGAGGTCGAGGGGCCCTACCGGACCTATCTGGAAGCGATGGCGCGCGCCGTGGATGTATTCAGGAAACAGAAGCGGGTGTTCCCAATTCTGGTGGCGACGGAGCGACTGGATGAGTACGCGTGCGGCACGATTTCGGCGTCCCTGGGCGGAGTGCCGGTGCTGAGCTCGGACGTGTACAACATGTATGAACTGGTCAGCATTCTGCGGGCGAGCCACATGATGGTGTCGTCGCGCTACCACGGCATTGTGACCAGCATGCCGAGCCGGGTGCCGTCGGCGGGCGTGACCATGGACGAACGCATCCGCAACCTGATGAAAGAGCGTGGACACGAAGACCTGTTGATGAATGTGGACGATGAGGACTTGACCGACCGGCTGCTGGCCGCGATGCACAAGTTGAGCCGCGATGGCGAAGCGATTCAAGACGGGATTGGGCGCACGGTGGCGAAGAATTTGAAAGTGATGGGGCGCATGGGAGTGATGTTTGAAGAAGAGTTGCAACGCCGGTATCCTGATTTCCCCACCCGTCAGGGCGAGTGGGGTTGGGAAGATTATTTGCCGCCACTGAATCCGGAACTGCGACAGCTAATGGAGAAGTACAGCTAGGCCGAGCGCATGAGTTTTCTGGAAACTATTTTCGAAAGTCTGGCACGCGCCCGCGACACAGTGGTGTTTCAGGAACTACGCAGTGGCGAGGCGTTAGCGGTGACCGGCGGGCAATTGCTGGACCAGGTGCGGCAGGCTCAGGGGTACTTGCGGAAACGGAACCTGCAACGCGGCGACCGTTGCGGGCTGCTGAGCGGGAACAGCGTCCGGTGGATTGCGCTGGACCTGGCGATGATGGCCGAGGGATTGATCGTGGTGCCGCTGTACGCGCGGCAGGCGCCGGCGGAACTGGTGGCCATGCTGAAGGACTGCTCGCCGGCGGCAATTTTCTGCGGGGACGCGGGGTTGCGGGATGGTATCACGCAGGCTTGGCCGGAAGCCCCGCGGCAATTTCTGTTCGACGAGATTTTTGCCGAGAAGACGAGCGTATCGCCTGGGGGGCCACTGAGCGCGGACGATGCGGTCACCATCATCTACACCTCGGGGACTTCCGGAGATGCGAAGGGAGTGGTACTGAGCGCGGAGAACATCGGGCACATGCTGCGGTGTACGTCGGGCCGGCTCGACCTGCTGATGGCGGGACGCGCGGGACAGGACCGCGTGTTTCACTACCTTCCCTTCGGCTTTGCCGGATCGTGGATCCTGCTGCTGACCAGCCTGATGCGGGGCAGCCTGCTGACCATGAATTCCGATTTGAGCAAGCTCTCACACGAGATGCGGATGGCGGCGCCCGACTATTTCCTAAACGTGCCGGCGCTGCTAGAGCGCATGCGCAAAGCGGTGGACGAGCAACTGTGGCAGGCGGGCGGATTTCCCCAACAAGTTTATAGCCGGGCCAAGGGAGCCTGGATGCGGGAGCTGGAGAAGTGTGCCACGCTGGGCGACAGGTTCTGGCTGGGGCTGGCGCGAGCGATTATTTTTCCGGCGATTCGGAAGAAGATGATCGGGCCGCGACTGAAGGCGCTGATATGCGGGTCGGCGCCGCTCGGTGTGGAAACCCAACTGTACTTTGCAATGCTCGGAATCCCGGTGCTGCAGGTCTATGGGCTCACCGAGACGACAGCCATCTGTACCATGGACCATCCGCAGGCTGCGCAACCGGGGCGCGTGGGACCCGCGATTGAGGGCGTAGAAATGGAGCTTGGCGAGAACGAGGAGATACTGGTGCGCGGTCCGAATATTTTTTCGGGCTATTGGAAGCGTCCAGAAGAAACGGCGCGTGTGTTGCACGATGGATGGTTCCATACTGGCGATCAGGGCGAAGCGGATGCGGCGGGAAACTGGCGGATCATCGGGCGGATCAAGAACCTGATTATTTTGGGCTCGGGACACAATGTTGCGCCCGAGCCGATTGAGGATAAACTTCTGGAGCAGTTGCCGGGAGCGCAGCAGGTGGTGTTAACCGGGAACGGGCGAGGATATCTGGCGGCGATCATCACGGGAGGAGTGACAGCGGAACAGGTGCAAGCTGCGCTGGACGCGGTGAACCCTACGCTGCCGCATTACAAGCAAGTGCGGGGGTTCGGCATACGCGCCGAGGCCTTCTCGATTGAAAATGGCATGTTGACCGCCAACGGGAAGTTGAAGCGCGACGCGATTACGGCGCGATTGAAAGACGAGATCGAGCAGATGTACGCGGCGAGTGGGGCGCGTCGCTGAGAGACGGAACGCTGAGAGATCGGACAATGAACAGCTATCAAGGCCAGGCCATATCGTGGAAGCTCAGCGACGGCGTTGTCGAACTGGAGCTACATCGCCAACCTTGCAACGAGATTGGCTCATTGACGCTGCACGAGCTGGAGCAGTTTGCGGGCGTGCTGCCGGCGCTGGAGTATGAGGCGCACGCGCTGATCATCCACAGTTCCGTCAAGGCAGGCTTCTGTGCGGGCGCCGATCTGCGCGAGCTGTACCAGCGTTCGCAAGCCCTCGACAAGAAAGAAGCCGCCAAAGCGATGCGGGATTTTGTGGAGCGAATTCATCGCGTGATGAACCGGCTGGACGAATCGCCGCTCACCACGATCGCGGCGGTGCATGGCGTTTGTTTCGGCGGTGGATTGGAACTGGCGTTGACCTGCGACATGATCATCGCCGACCGCATGGCACGCTTTTGTTTTCCGGAACTGCGGCTGGGATTGATTCCGGGATTTGGCGGAATTCCGCGCCTGAAGCGCGACCTGGGCAACGCCGTGGTGCGCGACCTGCTGCTGACGGGGCGCAGCTTCAACGCGACCAAGGGGCAACAAATCGGACTGGCGAGTCAACTGGCTGGCGAGGGCGAAGTTTTGAACGCGGCGCGGGCCACGGCGGCGCAGATGGGCAAGTTCGACCGCGCAACGGCTATCGCCGCCAAGCGTTTTATCAAACCGGTGCCGTACGAGGAATTGCGACAGGAAATTGAGATTTTTTGCGAGCTGTTCTCGCAGCCGGTGGTAGAAGCGGCACTGAAGAAATTCGTGGAGAGCGAAGACGCGCAGCCCTACCTGCCGTAATTGTGAAATTGATACTTTCCGATTTGTATTTGAACCCTATGCCTACTATGGATCAGACACTCGACGAAGTTCTGGCGTTGGCGGCGTTGCATTTCAAGGTGCCGCGCGAGAAGCTGACGCCCGACGATGACTTCTTCAAGACCTTGGGAATTGACAGCTTGCAGGCGCTGGATTTGCTGACCCGGCTGGAACATCATTTCCACATCGAGCTGCCGGATTACGAGTTGCAGGGAGTGTCAGACTTCCGCACTTTGGCGGCGCGGATTCAAGCACGGCTGTAAACTCACCCATGTTAGACCTGAGCCAATACTCATCGCTGGGAGCGGCGCTGCGGGACGCGCTGGAGCGCTGGCCCAACGAAACCTGCCTGATCGAGGCCGACCGCGAGCGCGAGAAATCGCGCCTGACCTACGCGCAATTCAAAGCAGAGGCGCTGCCGCTGGCGCGGGCGCTGCAGGATGGCGGGTATCTGCACAACGACCGCGCCGCCATCATCATGACCAACCAGTCGAAGTGGCTGATTTCCGCCTATGCCGTGATGCATTGCGGCGGAGTGCTGGTGCCGCTCGACTACAAGCTGACGGCGGCGGAACACCTGCAACTGCTGGCGCACTGCGCAGCCCAGGTGCTGTTCGTCGAATATTATTTGTGGCGGCAGATCATGCAGGATGCAGGATTCAAAAGCCTGCGCGTGGCGACGGTGGTGGTGACCGAAGCGCCGCCGAATGCCGAGCTGGCGGGCGGGCTGCGCTGGGAAGAATTCCGCCGCGACGCCGACCCGCTGTTTGTGCCGCGGCAGCGCCAGGATGTGGCGTGCATTGTGTATTCGTCGGGAACAGCGGGGCGTCCCAAGGGATGCGTCCTGACCCACGAGAATTATCTGGAGCAGTGCATTTCGCTGACCGCGTGGTATCCCTTCTGGCCGGGAGTGACCTACCTGAGCATCCTGCCGACGAACCACGCCATTGATTTCATGGTGGGATTTATTGGGCCGTTCGTGTGCGGGGCGTGCGTGGTGCATCTGCGAACGTTGCGGCCGGAGTATGTTCGCGAAGCCTTTACGCGCTACAACATCACCTACGTGAGCCTGGTGCCAATGGTGCTGAAGAACCTGGAGCGCGGGCTCAAAGTGAAGTTCGCGGAGTTGCCGGCGGCCAAGCGCTTTGTGCTGAACCGAATGATTGAATGGAACAAATGGCGCACTCGCAAGGCCGCCAACGTGGAATTGAGTCGCAAACTGCTGCCTCAAGTGCATTCCGCATTCGGCGGCGAGCTGCGAACCATCATTGTCGGCGGCGCGTTTACCGATCCCGCGACATTGCAGTTCTTCTACGACCTCGGAATCCCGGTGGCGAACGGATACGGGCTCACCGAAGCGTGCACGGCGATCACAGTGAACGACCTAAAACCATTTCGCGCCGATACGGTGGGCAAACCGCTCCCGGGGGTTGAGGTGAAGATTCTGGATGCAGGCAGCGACGGGATTGGCGAGGTGGCGTGCCGCGGCAAGAATGTGATGTCGCACTATCTGGATGATCCCGGCCTGACCGCCCAAACCATTGTGGATGGCTGGTTGCACACCGGCGACCTGGGACGACTGGAAACCAGCGGTCACTTGCAACTATTTGGCCGCAAGAAGAACATGATCGTGACCGAAGGTGGCAAGAACATTTATCCCGAAGATGTTGAGATGGTGTTCGACAAGTTGCCAGTGAAGGAATACTGCGTGTTTGCCGCGAATTATATTTGGCCGGCGAAAGCGTTGGGTAAAGAGATGTTGACGATTGTGCTGCGGCTGGAGAACAACCAGGAATTCACGCTCGCGCTGCGCGAAGAACTAATTGCCTACAACCGCAAGCTGCCGGACTTCAAACGGGCGGGCGGGTACGTCCTCTGGGAAAAAGACTTTCCGCGCACGGCGTCGCTGAAGATCAAGCGCGAGATTCTGGCGGCAGAAATCGGCACGGCACTCGAACGCACGGCCATCATTCCATTGTGAACGACACTTTTCTGGCGATCATCAATCCGAAGGCGGGGGGGGGGCGCGGGCGCAAGCCGGTGGCGGCGGCCATTGCGCGTCTGAGGGCGGGTGGCGTGGAGGTGGACACCGTCGAGACCGCGGCGCCGGGACAGGCCACGGGATTGGCCCGCGAAGCCTACGCGCGCGGCTACCGGCGCTTTATTGCGGTGGGCGGGGATGGCACATCGTATGAGATCGTCAACGGGCTGTTTCCGGAAGCGAGCAGCGGCGAGACCCCGACCCTTGGCTTTCTGCCGCAGGGGACCGGCAATTCTTTTCTGCGCGACTTCAGCCATACGGGCGTGGAGCATGCAACGGATGCGCTGCTGGCCGGACGAAGCCAGCCCAGCGATGTGCTGCGGCTGACGCATCGCAAGGGGGCGCTGTACTTCATCAATCTATTAAGCCTGGGATTTGCCGCCAATGTGGCCACGCTGCGGCATCGGCAATTTTCGGCATGGGGACAGGCGGGCTACCTGGCATCGCTTTTCTTGAGTCTGGCGCGGCTGGAGCGGCGGCCATTTCCGGTGCGGGTTGAGGGCCAGAAGGAGTTCGACCAACGCCGCTGCCTGTTTCTCACCTTCAACAACAGCAAGTTCACTGGCGGTACCATGATGATCGCGCCGAAAGCTGATACCAGCAACGGTCTGGTCGAATACGTCCGCTGGGGGCCGATCGGACGGCTGGGTCTGATTGCGAACTTGCGTACGCTTTACGACGGCACGCACCTTCAACATCGGCTGGCGGAACATCAGGCGACGACGCGGGTGGAGTTCGATCTCGACGCGCCGGTGGACATCATGGTGGACGGAGAAGTGCAGACCGTGCACTGCGAGAGCATTGACGTGCTGCCCTCGGCGTTGCGCGTCGTGGTATAAGAAATCAATGTCGCAACAACGCCGCGAGAAACAACAAAAGGAACAACCGAAGAGCAACCGGAGGTTTGTCTTGGGCGCGATCGTGCTTTTTTTCGCCGTCGCAACGGGCTCGTTTTGGTGGCGGCAGCATCGCCAGGGCAACAAGTATGACGCCTTTGCCAAGTGCCTCACGCAGAAGAACGTACGGATGTACGGGCTGGAGACTTGTACGCACTGTCTGGAACAGAAAGAGCTTTTTGACGCATCGTTCCAGTATGTGAACTATACCGAGTGCCTGATCCCAGGGGCGCGCCAACTCCAACCGGAGTGTCAGGCAGCGGGAGTGAAGCGCTTTCCGACCTGGCAGTTCACCGACGGCTCGCGCAACGAAGGCACGATGCCGCTGCAAGCGATCGCGGACAAGACCGGATGTACGCTGCCGTGACCCCGCGCCGCGGGTTCGCCATCATCGCGGTGCTGGCTGCCGCCGGCATTTGTGTTTCGGGGGTTTCCCTTTACCACCACTTTGGAACCTCGGCGACTTCCTACTGCGATTTCGGCGACAACTTCAACTGCGACGTGGTAAACCGCAGCACCTACTCGACCTTGCTGGGAATTCCAGTCGCGTTGATTGGCATGGCGGGGTACGCGGTGATTCTGTTCCTGGCAACGTTTCGCCGGCTCCATGCCGAGACCCCGCGGATTCTGACTGTGCTCAGCGCGATTGGGCTAGCATTTGCGCTCTACCTCACCTACGTGGAAAAGTTTATTTTGGCGACGTGGTGTATTCTGTGCCTCACTTCGTTGACCTTGATATTCTTCATCACAGTGCTCGCGTTGTGGCAGCAACTGGCCCGGAAGTACTGAAACTTTGCTGTCGAATTACCATCTGATGGTTGCATGCGCGAACTGACTCAGGAAGCGACCGAGACGACGGGGCCGCACTTCATCCCGAGCCCGCACTCCAGCATCACGGGAGATCTGCGGCTACACGAGTTCCGCAGCCGGGTATTTGGCAACATGCGGATGTTGCGGGTGTGGCTGCCGAAGGGATATGACGACGGTAGCCCGATGCACTATCCCGTCCTCTACCTGAACGACGGCCAAAATCTGTTCGACCGGGCAACAGCTTTTGGAGGAGTGGAGTGGCAGGTGGACGAAACTGCGGAGCGGCTGATTTGCGAGCAAGTGATTCCTCCCATGATTATTGTGGGGATGGACCATTCGCAGGGGGATCGGGCGCGCGAGTACATCCCCTATCGCATTCGGCATCCGCAATTGACGAGGCCGCTAGGAAGAAAGTACCCGACTTTCGTGATCGATGAAGTGATGCCGTTCATTGAGCACCAGTACCGGGTGGCGCGCGGGCCGCAGCATACTGGGCTGGGAGGCTCATCGTTGGGCGGGCTGATTGCGCTGTACACCGCGATGGTGAGGCCGGGAGTGTTCGGGCGGCTGCTGGTGGAGAGTCCGTCGCTGTTTCTGGGCAACCGGCGCGTCATCAAAGAGAGCCGCTTGTTCCGCCAGTGGCCGGAGCGAATGTTCTTGGCGATGGGCGGACGTGAGACGGGGATGCCCGAGAAGGATGAGATGTTGGCGCACGATCTGCTGGAGTTGGGCAACGTGCTGAAACGCGCTGGGATGGAGGACGACCGCCTGCGGGTGAAGGTGGACGACATCGCAGGACACAATGAATCGGCTTGGGCGGCGCGGTTCCCAGAAGCTATGACGTTTCTGTACGGAAGGCGGTAGTGCGGTCGGTCCGCGCCAACGCGAAGTGCAGAGCCAGAATCGCCAGCACACTGAGTTGCACGTGAGTGTAGCGGGTGAGTGGCGCCAGCAGCGGTGAGAGAAAGACGAAGTACAGCGTGACGCGCAAGATATTTGCGTTGGGATGCACGCTGTTCTCCGCAATCCAGTTCGCAACCCACAGGAAGACCGGCGTTAGGACTACCAGGTCGTAAATTCCCAGATGCGGCGCTATGAGAACCGACGCGGTCAGCAGGACGCTGAAGCGAAGGCCCAGAGGGGCGTCGCTACGCCAGGTGATCACCGCCGTCGCCAGCACAGCGGCGGCGGTGATGAGGTAGAGCGACCACGCGAGGGTGGAGATCGGCACCAGCATCGCCCAAAAGGCGCGCACAGAATGAGTCGCGTAGGGGCGAGGTTCGAGAAGTTGCAAGATGTTCCCGGCGCGAAACACGTGGGCGGCATAGTCCTGCATGACACCGGTGCCAAAGCGCGCCCAAGCCGCAACGAGCTGAAGGGTAGCGGAAACGGAGGCTCCGGCGATCACTTTCCACGCGCCGGTCAGCAAAAACAGAAGCATGGCGGCAAGGGCGAGCTGGGGTTTGAATACGAGGGTGCCGAGCGCGAGTCCGGCGAGAACTTTTCGGTGGGACTGCAATGCCAGCCAGGCAGCGGTGAAAAGCGCCAATCCGACTCCAGCGGTTTGGCCCCAAGCGATGAGCGCGAAGAATCCGGGGAAGGCGAGAGCGAGAGTCCAGACCAGGCGGCGGTGCGCGCCGGAACGCAGCAGGACAGGATTTTTTGCGTCCGCAACTACGTTGCTGCTTGGATCGAGGACTCGGAGCACACAGAGAATGCTGAGGCCATAGAGAATCGCATTGAACAGCGCCCAAGCTGATAGGGCAATGGGATAAGGCAAGCGCGACCAGGGAGCAAAGAACAGCGCGACCTGCGGCCCGTAGAGAGGCAAATAGAGGAGCGGGCCGGCCGAGGGAACCGTATGAGCGATCAGGGCCGCCTGGGCCGGCATGTTGTACAGCAGGTCGCCATGGCCGAGGCGGGCAAGCGTCCCCAGAGTGTAGAAGTGAACGAAGTCGCCGCCTTTGGGTTGGCCGCTGCGGTCGAGCATCCCGGGCGTCGACAGATTCCACAAGAAGGCGGTCCACAGGCACACGGCGAGCGAAGCCGCCTGAACGAAGAGGCGCCGCGCGGTCAAGGCTTGCGCCAGATCGTCGATGGCTTTGCGCACCATGCGCGTCCATCATAGCCCTAGCCGAGGAGCGGTCGGCGGCACTCTCCGCAGCGCAGGATCGGTGGGATTCGGTCTGTTACTCTAGTGGTCAGCGAACGATTACCGCTCCATGCCGCCTGAGACCCCAACTGCTGCTCTCCAACCCGCGCCGCCCCGTGACCACCACAAGGGATTGCGAATGGTGGCGCTGCTGGAATTTACCAAGGGAGCGGTAGTGGTACTGGCGGGCCTGGGCCTGCTGTCGATGCGGCACCGCGACATCTGGGGCATCGCCGAGAGCCTGCTGGAACTTTTGCGCATCAATCCCCACCATCACTCGGTTGCGGTGTTCATCGCGCTGACCCACCGCGCCAGCGACTGGAAATTGTGGAAGGTCGCGACCATCGCCGCGGTGTATGCCACGGGACGATTCATCGAATCGTACGGCCTGTGGAAGGAACGCACCTGGGCGGAATGGTTTGCCATCATTTCGGGATCCGCGTATGTGCCGTTCGAAGTGTATGAACTGGCGCGGAGGGTGACTTGGCCACGAGTGTTGATCCTGGTGATCAATCTGGTCATCGTGGCTTATATGGTGTATCTGCGGTTGGTGGCGAGGCGCGAGCGCAGGGCGCCCCACGCCGGGGTTTGACCCCCTTCGCGGTAGCCGCGCCACCGGTCGAGAGCTAGTGCTGGGGGACCGTCTGACTGGCGACAGCAGGCAGGGCCAGAGGCTCCTCGGGCATAACAATCCAAGCCACAGGATAAGCGATGAAACCGATGCCCGTCATGAACGCCGCAACCAGCCAGAGCACCCGAACCAGCGTGACATCCAAATCCAAGTACTCGGCGAAGCCCAAGCAGACTCCAGCCATCTTGCGACCTTCGCGAGGCCGAACCAGGCGGCGTTTCGCCACAGGAATCCCTACCCGCCGGCCACAATAGGCGCACACTAGAGCGTCATCTTGGATCACTTTGCCGCAGAAATTGCAATACATGGAGTTACTCCTCACTGACAGGATACGACAATTCCATGGGTAAAGTTCCCAGTGGGCAGTTGTAGTTATGCAGCGGAAGGTGTGCATTTGAGAATCGGAGGTCATCCCGGCGCGGGTTGATGACGACGGCTCCGACTGTGTAAAATTCTTTACATTTCAGTCGAAAAGCCGTTACAGTTACGAAAGCAGTCAGTTCACTGGGATTCACTCTTCGGTTCGCGCACCGCGGTGGGGCCGCGGGATATTACCCGAGTAAATAAGTGGTCAAGGGGCAGGGATGCTAAAGACTGTTTGCCGATGCACCATGAGTGTGTGTATTTTGATTCTGGCGTTGAACTGCGGCCCCCTGTGGGCGCAGACGCCGGGGATCAGCTTCTCACCCAGCAGCGTAAATTATGGCAACGTCAACCTGGGGACATCCAGTACCCAGCTAATCACGGTGACCAACACCGGCAGCGCGAACTTGACCATTACCACTATTTCTCTGGGTGGCACAAACCGCCTGGACTTCAAGCAGACTACCACCTGCAAGCAAATAGTGGCCCCCGGCGGCACATGCACCATCACGGTCACATTCACGCCAGCCCTGGCGGGAACCCGGTCCGCAACCATGGACGTGAACGACAACGTGACCGGCAGCCCCCAGGCCATCAGCCTGACGGGGGTGGGTGCAGCGCCCTCCGTCTCGCTCTCCTCCGCCTATCTGAGCTTCCCCGGGCAAGCGGTGGGCTCGATCAGCACTGCGCAGGCCATTTCTGTGACCAACACTGGCACGGAGACCCTCAGCGTCACTAGCATTACCGCATCCGGAGACTTCGCGCAAACCAATACTTGCGGAACGCAACTGGCTGCGGGCGCGGTTTGCGTGATCAATGTGACGTTCTCTCCCACTGCGATCTGGACGCGCTCGGGCACGGTGCTGCTGGTTGACAACGCCAACCTGAATCCGACGCAAGTGGTCTGCGTGGCGGGCATGGGAACCGGAACCGGGCAGCTCACCTTCGCCCCTAGCTCCCTCAGTTTCGGGAACCAAACCGTGGGAACTGTCAGCTTGCCACTCACTGTGACCGTGACCAATACGGGGAGCCAGGCGGTGACTCTCAATAGCATTATCGCCAGCGGTGACTACTCGCAAACCAACACCTGCGGAACCTCGTTGAACGCAGGCGGCAGTTGCACGGTGAGCGCCACCTTTGCGCCGACCTACGCGAGCGGGCGCACCGGATATCTCACGTTCACAGACACGGC
>JANYBT010000101.1 GCA_025360645.1 Acidobacteriaceae bacterium
GCTAGAACTCCAAATGCACCCGCGTCCCCGGCACCCATACTGGCCCGCGGTCGCGGTTGTATCCCGGATTGTTAATGTGCTGCAGGTTCGCGCCCAGAAACAGCCCTCGCCAGACGTGCGCGTTGTAGTAAGTCTCAAAAATATTCTCGCGTCCGTAGTTCAGAACTCCGTCACCCAGCAGAAAGCCGCGTCCACCCAGTGCCAGGTAACGCTGATGGTCGGCCTTGATGGCGTTCGACACCACGACCGCCCCAATCTTGTCCAACTTGCGCTTCCACCTCTCGCCCCCAAGGTCCGTTCCCACCGCGAATGTCTGGTCCACTTCGGTATACGCATAAGACTCGTGCTTGCCTTCGTTCCATCCGAATCGCGCAAACCCCCGCGCGTTGTGCGTAATTTGCTGCTCCAGATTCACCCCAAACCCGTACTTGATGGTGGTTCGCAACGGGTGAGCCGTGATCTCGGGTTGCAGCGTGCGCCCGGCCAGAAAATTCGCGTTCGCCTCGCGATACACCCCCATGTTCGCGTGGTTGATGTAAGACAACAGCCGAATCGTGGTGTTGCGCTTGCCGCCAATCGACGGGTGCAGCTCGAATTCAAAATTATCCGCGTGCGCTTTCTTCAGGTTGAACTCGAGATCAATTCCATTGGCGACCTTCGGCATCAGCGCTTCGCCAAAGCGGAACGCCCAGTTGCGGTCGTAGTATTCCACCACCACCGCCAGCGTGTACCCCCGCGTGTCAGCGGCGTAGTCAAAGGCGCCGTTGTTGTCCACCGTCCAGTTCAAAAACTGAGAATGGCTGTCGGTGCCCACCCCGTTGAGGTCAAAGTAGTCGTTGATCCCAAACTTGCCGGCATGCAACTCGATCCGTCGCGCCGGCAGACGAGTCGCCAGGCTAAACACTCCCCGCTCGGCCTCCACGGTTTCTTGGCTGAGCGGGATGATCTGGCGAAAGATGCCGCGCGCAATGTATGGCGTCGGCCCCAGCGTCGGATTGCGCACCACATCAAGATCCGTGAACCCCGCCAGGCCCAGCGCATCGCTCAGTCCACCCCCCGCCGCGCCTTCGAGATCGAAAAAGATTTCGGTGTTGCGAAACAGCGAATATCCCAGAAAGAGGGTCGCGATGTTTGACGTCGCATTTTCGGACTGTGCCCGAAAGCTGTTCACGCCGCTGTATTTGGCGTCAAATGCGGGATGGTACTGGAAAATGACGTTGTCCTGTCCTGAGATCCACCAGCGCGACGTCTCGGAGTGCGGAAAGAACGTAACCGGCGAATCACTGGGCGCTGCCTCTGCGGGCGGAGTGGTAGCGGGGGTCTGTGCATATCCCCCCAGGCACGCGAACAGCAGCCACAATATCGCCGTTGCACCACGGGCAGCGTGCCGCCATCGCACGAATTCGCTGATTGTTTTCAATCTCAACCTGCCTGTCCCGATCCACCCGAAATTCTTCCGATACATACCCTAGAGGAGTATACTATACACACCATGCATACTGTCGAAGGCAAGCCCAAACTGATTCTGCGCATCCGCCGCATCAAAGGCCAGATCGCCGCCGTCGAACGCGCCCTCGAACAGGATGCGGACTGTTCTGACCTCTTGCAGCTCATCACCGGCGCGCGCGGCGCCATGAATGGCCTCATGGCGGCCTTGCTCGAACAGCACATCCGCTACCATGTGTTGGACTCGGAGCAGAAATCCTCTCCTGAGCAATCCCTCGCGGCCGAGGAACTTATCGAAATCGTCCGCTCCTACCTCAAATGACAGGCCCGGAACGCGAGTCGCCGCAGCTTGGCTCAACCCTCGCAGCTAGTTCGCCGCAAAAGAAAAATGGACAGCCCGGAGCCCCCCGGAGCTGTCCTGAAACCCTCCCGGTTAGAAGGGTGAACTGGCCTTACCCTATGCCGCTCAAGTTTCAGTCACGTTTCAAAATCATGAATTTCGCGTGAATTCCCCCGCCCACGCTCATGCTCCGATGTCCCTCCCCGCTGTGCGCTGGGTCACATCTGGCGGTGACTGGCTGCGCAGCGGACCCTCCCCTGCGCGCTGCTATAGTGAGGAATTGAAGCCCTTCCGCCCGTGCAGGTGCCACTCCACCAAGCTCGGCGGGGGCTTTGGAGGCAAGCCATGGGTCGAGTCGTAGAGCAATCGCGCAAGCTGCAAAAACGTGCCGAGCAGATGATACCCGGAGGCGTGAACTCGCCGGTTCGAGCCTTTCGCGCGGTCGGCGGCGATCCCCCATTCATCGTTCGCGGCCAGGGCTCGCACATCTGGGACGCCGACGGCAACGACTACGTGGACTACATCGGCTCCTGGGGCCCCATGATTCTTGGCCACGCCGCGCCCACCGTCGTCGAAGCCGTAATTTCTGCGGCTCGCAATGGCACCAGCTTCGGCGCATCCACTCCCGCCGAGGCCGACTTGGCCGAAATCGTGATTTCCGCCTTCCCCCAGATGCAGAAGATCCGCTTCGTTAGTTCCGGCACCGAAGCCACCATGTCGGCCATCCGTCTGGCGCGCGCCTACACCAAGCGCAAATACATTGTGAAGTTCGAAGGTTGCTATCACGGCCATGCCGACGCTCTGTTGGTCAAGGCCGGCTCGGGCGTAGCCACTCTGGGCATCCCCGGATCGGCCGGCGTCCCCGAGGAATTCACCCAATTCACTCTCGCCCTGCCCTTCAATGACACGGACGCGCTGGAGAAGGCCTTCAAGAAGTTTCGCCACCAGATCGCCTGCGTGATCGTGGAGCCGGTGGTGGGTAACATGGGATGCGTTCCTCCCGCCCGCGGATACCTCGAAGCTCTCCGCGCCATCACCGAGCACGACAAAGCCCTCCTGATTTTTGACGAGGTCATGACCGGATTCCGCCTCGCCTTCGGTGGGGCCCAGGAGTTGTACGCCATTCGTCCCGACCTGACCACGCTGGGAAAAATCATCGGTGGCGGATTGCCGGTGGGCGCTTACGGTGGCCCCAACGAAATCATGGATCTGGTGGCGCCCCTCGGCCCCATGTACCAGGCCGGCACACTCTCTGGAAACCCGCTGGCCATGGCCGCCGGACACGCCACTCTCCGCTACTTAAAAGAGCACAAAGACATTTACAACAAGCTGGATAAAATTGCCGCCGAAGTGGTGAGCGGAGTCGCCGCTGTCGCCAAGGAAGCTGGTGTGACCTTGTGCTGCAATCGCGTGGGCTCCATGTTTACCTGGTTCTTCACGCCCGGCCCGGTCACCGGATGGGATTCCGCTTCCAAGAGCGATACCGAAGCTTTCGGACGCTTTTTCCGCGTCATGCTCGACAACGGAATCTACCTCCCTCCGTCGCAATATGAAGCCGCCTTCCTCGGAGCCACCCACACCGAGCAAGACGTCCAGCAAACCATCGCCGCCGCCAAGCAAGCCTTCGCCCTGGCGCCGGTGTAAACGGAACCGCAGACACGGCTCGGCGGAAGGTTGGGCACGGCTGAGTGCTAAGCCATAGGCGGGGCGAGCCGCAAACCCTGAGCGCAGCCGAGCGGAGCCCTGGGCGCGGCCGAGCGCAAACCCTCAGCGCGGCCGACGGGCTGGACTCAAACGGCTTTTGGGTAAGGCGGTTTTCGTGTAGGGCATGGCTTCAGCCATGCTGCCGGCGACCCAGAATCGCGCGGGCTTTAGCCCGTGTGAGTCCCAATATCGACACGTATCTCCAGAACCAGGTGCTGCTTTCGCCCACTTCGCTTAACTTCGGGAACCAGAAGGTCGGCACGACCTCGTCCTCCCCGAACTTCACCGTCTACAACGTCGGCAAAAAGAAGATCAACATCAGCGACGTGAACATTTCCGGCTCTTCCGCTTCGGAGTTCGTCGTGGGCACCCACTGCGCTTCGATTCCCGCCGGCAAGAGCTGTGTCATCGCAGTCTCGTTCGCGCCAACCATCACCGGGTCCGCTGCCGCCACGGTGGATGTGGTGACCGACAGCCCGGTCGGGACCCTCATGCTCGCGCTCTCCGGCAACGGCACAAACTAGCGCCCCTGCCAGCGGAACCCAGGGCTGCCCTTCGCGCGACAGCCTTGGGTTTGTTTTCGTTCAGAAAGATTGGTGACACTCGCCGGGTGGCCCATCCTTAGCGTCTTCCTGTCCAACACAAATAAATGTGGGTGCCCCGTCCTTGCGTTCTTTGCAAGGGCAGCGATGCCGTCGCGCCCCGCTCCGCTGTGTGCGCGTTCCCACTCCCGCCCTTCGAAAACTGTTCGAAGGTCGGGGCACCCCGCAAATGACCAGCTTGCAACAGCGGCTGGTGAAGATCGGATGGCGGTTGGTCAAGCACGCCAGTATTACTTGCTTCTGCTGGCCGAGAGCCATCTGACGAGGGGGACGCTTTGGGAGTATGGTGCAGCGAAGCGATTGAGTTGCTCGCAGAGCGCCGCCTTGGCAGTGACGACACTAAGCGGCGACAACTAGAGAAGAGATCTACTTGATCAAGGCTTGGATAAGAGGAACTAGGAGGGTAGTGATAATAGTGGCAATTGAGAAGACTACGTTCCAATTAGATACTGCACCGAGTCCACGAATTAAGGTGATTCTAGCGTCGAAGCCGTCTGCTGGAGGATGCGGCTGATTGATGAGATCTGTAATTATTCTTAATTTGTGTCGTCGCCATGTGTTCCACGTCACGCCCAGCGTCGTCGCCGTGAGGACAATTGTTATCACCCATATTCCGTGGGCGGCTATCGCTTCATACCAAAAGCGTTTGTCGCCATTTCTAACAATCTGAGTCCAGAACACTCCGGTATAGGTTGCGAATCCAACTGATATCGCCAAAAACGTGACCTGCCATCTGAAGAATTGACGAGACAGTTCACTCAGGAGCCGGAAATCCGCGGCGGGGGCTTCTTCACTTGCCTGTAACAACGCGACCCGCTGTTCCGAAGCAAACTCGGACCATTCAGTCCAGATGACAGCAAGAAGCAAGCACATGAGAACAAAGTTAAGTAGCTGAATCAGAAAAGAAACGAGCGAGATGTCAGGATTGCAATAGGCATAAACGGTTCTTCCTTGCGCAAAGGAAGGTGCTGCAAATACCCGAAAGACGAAGGGAACGACAAACCCTACGAAAATGCCCAAGGCGAGCAATAAAGTTGGCGCGCGCAGCGTGGATCTGAGGGAACGCTGTGCACCGGATGGCCGAAGGATGAAAATGACAGTCGACAGCCCACAGTACATGACTGGCCAGAAGTACATGAGTACGTGCAGGTAAAAAGGCTGGATGCTGATTGCAAGCTTCTTTTCAAGTTGTAATCGGTCTGCTTGTCGAAGACTGATCAGCGCCGGGACGGCATTGTCGCCGGGGCCGGCGGCGGCAATCTTTCCATCGAGTACAGAGATCTCTAGGTTTATGCGCGCCGTCTGCTTATCGAATGCTTCCAGGACCTTATCCGCGTCGGCCCTACGCGACCGCACACGCTGTTCGGTTTGATCGCGGAAGAATACCCCTTCATGAAAAGCGACAAGTCCTGGGAGGACTGCTCCGACGAGAACCGAGAGCAATGCGATCCATCCAAACTTTCTGAGCACCTTCAGTGGGTTCATTGTCGCGTACACAAGATGAGTGTTTCGCCGTGAGTCATAAACCGGGCCGCCCCCTACAGACTCCATACAACCGGCTTCAAAGTCTCTTTGAGGTAAAGAGGGTGTTTCGGGGTGCCTTTCTTTCCTAGACTTAGGATGTGCGGCCTGACGTGTGCTTTCTCAATCAGGAACTTGGCGAGGGCAGGTCCACGAGAGCGCAGGCTCTTGTGCGGCTCTCCATAAGCGAATATAACGATGGCCGCCTTCTTCGCCATTTTAAGTATGTGACGGTCGTTGTCCGGCCCGATAGGGTCGGCGACCTCAAGCAGACGCTTCTGGTTTGTGCAGCGATAGGCAAACGTGTTGGCTACGAAAATGCCTCCGTATCCCCAAGCCTGAGCAAACCTGCAACACTTGGCGACCGTCGAGTCATCAAAATCCGGATCTGCGGTGCTCGGATTCATCAAAACGAACATCGCCGCGGGCTTGGCCGAATCCCACGACCTATTGAGCCGATACCTATACTCATTCGCTTTTCCACCGAAAACAGCAGAGCCTATTACACCAAGCTTCAGAGGAATACGGACTTTGCCGCCGGGATCGTGCGCTAGTTTTGGTTTTGCCATATCAGGAAATAGCATCATACTCTCGCTTCCGCGAACATATCGTCTTGTCGCTCACGGGATGGGAGACGGGCTGGCCCACCCCTAACGTCTTCTCTGTCTAACATATAAATGTGGGTGCCCCGTCCTTGCGTTCTTTGCAAGGGCGGGCAGCGACGCCGCCGCCCCGCTCCATTATCTGCGCGTCCTGACTGCCCGCCCTTCGCAAACTGCGAGAAGCAGCGCGTCACTCTGCCATTCCATCCCCTGCGATTGGCACCTGCTTTTCAGACGACGAAGCGATGAATATCGCGCACACGGTAGCCAGGTAAATAGCAGAGACCGTGTAGGGCATCACGGTGAAACGTGATGCGGGCCACCAGTTCCAAAGCGTGAAGCACGCAGCCGCGCGGACGACCGCATGCGTGGTGTAGATCGCGGTGCGTCCATACATCCAACCAATCACCGGCCAATGTAACGACATACCAATTCCAAGGACGAGCGGAACCAGTTGAGGGTAGCTCCACCATGCCGAGATCGCTATCGGCCAGAACAGCAGCATGGAAGCAAATGCCGGGAAAAGGACGTCCGTGACTGCTGTCTTGTCACGCATGAAGCCGTTCTTGAACAGTCGGGCGAACAGCAAAGCAAGAGGAAAAATCGCGCCGCTGGTCACAAAGGCCACGAATATCCATAGGTTACGGGAACGCAAGAAGTAACCCATCGTACCCAGCACGGCCCACCATGCTGCACCAGCAAGGGGAATTGGGTAGCCGCCTCTCAGGCGGAAAAACGATGCCTCCCGCTCAGCGAAGAGCGCCTGCTTCAAGTCCCCAGAATCTCTCATCCATCAATGCTTGCAAAAGAAGTTCTTGCCGACAAGTGACAAATGTCATGCGGCGTGGCCGCTTGTCAGCGAAACGTCTATGTCTCACTTTTAGCACCGCGGCCAGAGGCTAGCTGACCGGCACCGGCCAACGCTCTCCGCAGGCATACGATCGATAGCTGCGCTGGTTTCCGGCTCTTCTCACTCCTTTACTTCCGACAGCTTCGTCTCCTCCGGGGTGTCGGTCGGACTTTGGAATTCGATGGGGTAGCCGTCTGGATCGGAGAGTGACGTCACCCACATGGCGTTGCCGACTTCCGGTTCCGACGCCTCGATCCCGCGCGACCGGACATCATGATAGATCGCCACCGCGTCTTCGCATTGAAAGCAGAGCGACACACCTTCGCCCACCTTCCCGCCGGGCGTCCACGAATTGCTACCCTGCTTGCGAAACTCTTGCAGCATCAGTGCGGCGCCACCCAATTGCAGCCAGCACCAGTGCAGCTTTCCCTCCACCACCCATTGGTGCTGCATGCTGAAACCGAGGCCGTCCACGTAGTAGCGCTCCGAGCGCTCCATGTCAGTCACCCGAAAGAATGGGACGACTTGCTTGACGTTGGCCGCAGCTTTCGCACTGTTATCCATTGGCCTGCCTTAGGACGCCATCGACTTTTTATCACTGATCGAGTTTTTACAATTGGCGAAGGAGTAACGCAACGTCTCTGCCGCAACTGTATCGTCTTAGGAATATTCCCAGGACACGCGCGCCCTTACGGATTGGTCTTGGCAATCTCCGGGCTGGCTTCCGCGTCGGTTTTCGGTTGCGGCGTCAGGTGGTATTTGATGATGCTGTCGCGCAAGTACTCGAAGCCTTCTTCGGGGGTGTCGGCGAACTTGAACAACTCCAGGTCGGCCGCCGCCACCGTACCCGCTTCGACGAAGGCATCGAAGTTGATCACTCGCTTCCAATACTCGCTGCCGTAAATCACCACCGGGATTTTCTTCGCCAGCTTCTGGGTCTGCGCCAGGGTCAGGATTTCAAACAGCTCGTCCATGGTGCCGAAGCCGCCGGGAAACGCCACCAACGCCTTGGCCAGATACGCGAACCAAAACTTGCGCATGAAGAAGTAGTGAAATTCAAAATTGAGCGCGGGCGTGATGTATTGGTTGGGCGCCTGCTCAAAGGGCAGGTTGATATTCAGCCCAATCGTCTTGCCTTTGGCTTCGTAGGCGCCGCGATTGGCCGCTTCCATAATGCCCGGGCCTCCGCCGGTGGTCACCACGAAGCGCTGGTTCTTGCCGCCCAGGGTCTTGGTCCACTCGGTCCAGAGATAGGCCAGGCGGCGCGCGTCTTCGTAGTAGCGGGCCATGTCCACCGCGGACTGGGCGCGTTTCAGTTCGGCCTGCTGCTGCGCCGGCACTTCGCCCTTGGCTTTCTGCTCGGCCGCGACCCAACCGTGGTTGGCTTCGTCGCTGCTGCGCAAACGCGCCGAGCCAAAGAACACCACTGTATCGCGAATCTTCTCGCGGCGAAAGCGCGCCAGCGGCTCACTGTATTCCGCGAGCAGGCGCAGGATGCGGCCGTCTGGACTGGTAAGGAACGGTTCGTTCTCATAGGCCAGCGGCGCGGACTTGATTTTCGAATCAGGTGTCGCATCGCGCGTCGCATCAGGCGTCGAATTAATCGGCGAATTAATTTTGGGATCGGTCATAGGTTCAGATTCCTGGGCGGAAGTTGATGCGGGGAAAATCTCAGAACAGATCCTCGTGGTAGTGCAGCGCTTCCCAAAATCCTATCCAGATATCGAGCACGCCCAGGCCGCTCGCCACCCCGCGCACAAACCCGCTCGAGATCAACGCCCGCATCTCGGGATAGCGCAATAGCAAAGGGTTGTCGGTCCACTCTGGGCGCCAGGGCAGCACCACCAGCAACACTCCAGTGACGGCGCAGAGAAATACGAACATCAAAGCCCCAACGCGGTGCAGCCAGATCTCCAACGCGGATGCGTGATGCACCGGCTCGCCCTTCTGCAATTCTTCCAGAAAGGCTGCGCTGGTGGGCGGCCCGGTGGAGGAAGGCGCCGGGTCGGAAACGGAATTGGGATCCGGAAACTCACCACGCCCGGCTTGCGATTCAGACATACATTGGCATTTTACGACTTCAAGGCCCGAACGCGCTCAGCCACATCACGATAATCAATATTGCCGGCGTAGGCCTCCAGAAAATGAGCGCGTGCGGCGGTGCGATCCTGGTTCGCCTCGCAAGCCAGCGCCGCCTCATAGTGCAGCGCAATCTGGGTGTCGCAATCGAGTCCCGGCGCGGCCAGCGCTTTCTCAAACCAGCGCGCCGCCAATCCAGGAATGCCCTTTAGCAGGAAGCACTGCGCCAGCGCGGCCAGACTCTCTGTGCGATGGGGGACGGGACGCAGCGCGTCGGCCGCCCGCATCACCAGTTGGAATTCTGCGATCGCCTCATCCAGCAGGCCGGCGCCGCGATACGCGATGGCGCGGGTGTAATGCAGTTCGGGACCGTCTTGTTCGGGAGGAGGCGCCACCAGAGCCGAGTCGCGAAACCACTCCGTCAACCGCGGCGGATGAAATTCAAGAGGCGGCAGAGAGCGTGGTTGTGCCGGCGAAGCAGCCAGAGAGAGCGGGGGTACCGGCACGTCCAGCTTGACCTCTTCGAGCGGCGCAGGATACCTGGCGATATGCAGCTCGCTGTCGGCAGAAGAGAAAATGTCCCACGGAACATCGGGCGTCTCTTCGATGAATGGGCGCACCTCATTCGCAGGCTGGTCGCCGTCGGTGCGCTTCAGCAACGCATGCAGGGAAAGCAAAGCGATGGGGTCATCGTGCAGACGCTCAGCCAATTTCTTCAGGCAAGCACAATATTCGTCGGCACCCTGCGCCCGGAACTCATCCGCGTGCTGTTCATACAGGGCGAGCGCCAATGCATTGCGTCCAGCGAGCACATGATCTTCAGCCAGTGCAGCGAAACCTGTCACGTCGTCGTGCAGTTGCAGCAATTTGGCGGCGGCCTCGCCCGCCTCCTCGATGTCGTTCAGGTGCAAGCAGGCCCGAAGAAGATGGCGCAGACCGTCGGCATGGGAGTCGAGCTGCGGAATTTTATGCAGGAACTGGATGGCCGCTGGCGCGTCGTCGTTGTCGAGGGCAAGGCTGGCGCGAAACAGCAGAGCGTCGAGGTTGCTGGGGTCGTCGTCAAGAATCTTCTGCAGAATGTCTTCGGCCTCGGCCGGCAGTCCGCGGCCCTTCAGCTTTTCGACAGCGGGCAGGAGCGCTTGCCATGCGTCTGTCTGGTTTCCCATCTGCAAGTAGGCGCCGGCCAGCTTAACCCGGGTGGCGGTATTCTCCGGGTCGGCCTGCAGCAGGCTCTGGAAAATGGCGACGGCCCGCGCCGGGTTGTGCCCTTGTTGAGCCGCTTCTGCCGCCTGCAGGTACTGCACCCGCGCCTCGCCGAGTTGGCCCTGCGTGGTATATAACTCGGCCAGTTTCAGGATGCCGTCCAGTCCGGGATCGAGCTTGGCGACTTTTTTGTAGATGGCGATGGCTTTGCCGGTGAAGCCCGCGGTGGCGTAGGCGTCCCCTACGCGCTTGAAATATTCGACGGCCTTTTCGCTATCGCCGGAGCGAGAGTAGAGATCGCCCACGGTGTTGGTGACCATCAGGTCGGAGGGATCGTTGGCAAGAACCTTTTGGTATTCGGCGATGGCGGGTTGCAGTTCGCCGCGCTGCACGAATCGTTCCGCGGCGTCGAGCGAGCGTTGCTTGTTGAAGCCAAATCCAAAGTCCATCACGATGCCAACTCCGGCGCCGCGCTTCCGTACGGACGCTTTGCCTGGACCAGATCCCGACCGGTCCCGTAATTGCTCGGCTAAGAAAATTCTAATGACAAGAGGCAGAGGTGGAAAGATTACGGTGGTTACCTTGGCCGTGGCCGACAAGCGAGGGTACGCGTTGTGCGCGGGGCGGTGGGCGGCGATGAGGTAAACTGCGAGCACTTGATCACCGGAGGTAGGAGAAATTTATGGCATGGATTCGCACCGTTGCAGCGTCGGAAGCCGACGAGACTCTTCGCCAGGCGATGGAGATGCAGAAGCCAATGTATCCCATGGAATATGCCACGCCGGTGCATCCGGCCGAAGGAGGCGGGTCGGAGATTGTGGCGTCGCACTCGCTGATTCCGCAGGCGTTGTTTCACGCGTTCGCCACGTTTGGCGCGCTGATGGCGCCCGACCTGCCGCTGCAACGTCGCCAGCACGAAATGATTGCGACGGTGGTGTCGGTGACCAACCGCTGCGTGTATTGAATCGAGGCACACGCAGAGTTTCTGCGTCGGGTGACGTTGGATCAGGGGATGGTGGAGGCGCTGGAGAAGGACTACACCACCGCGCCCATTACAGCGGCCGAGCGGGTGATGCTGGACTACGTGGTGACGCTGACCAAAGACGCGACTAAGATTCGGCGCGAGGACCATGACCGGTTGCGCGAGGCGGGATTCAACGACCAGGCAATTCTGCAGATCACGCTGATCGCGTCGTGGTTCAACTACATCAATCGGGTGGCGGACGCGCTGGGAGTGGGGAGAGAGTAGAGCGCGAATGTTCCACGTGGAACGTTATGAGTGGGGGCGTGCGGACACACGTGGGGTAGGTGAGTCTGGAGTGCGCAGTGCGGGTTGGAAGTTGTTAGTTGGTGCTCTGTAAGTCTCCTGTGAGGGCGCGAGGCCCGGGTTACTTTCGTGCTTTCTGCGCGATGGTCGCGTTATTTCGCGTTGGTTTGCATTTGCTCGAGTGCTCTGGCGCTTTTTGGGGCGCGAGAGGGTGCGAGGCTCGCGGTCGCCTGATTTAATGCGGCTCTGCGAGCGGTTGTTGCTGATCACGTTGCTGGTTACTATGTTGTAGCGGTTGTGCTGCTGGTTGATGTTGGCTGGAAAGCGAGAGGCGAGAGCCATTCGCAACGGAACCCGATGGAGGCTCTCGCGCCCTTAACTTCCTGCTCCCTGGTGCCGAGCAATCTTGGAGTGAACACTCCTGCGCTGCGGGTGAATGCTGTTCGAAAACAGCAAAGGATTGCCGCAAAGAAGTAGGTTCAGTCTCCCGCAGGTCTGGTGTCCTCAGTCGCCGCCTGGTTCTGCCTAGGACGGACGGCGGATCCTTCTCGATCCTTAATGCTATTATATCACTTTAGGGCGGGGTTTTGTCCTATAGGTTGGAACTATATGTTGCGATTGTTTTGTTAGAGATACGGGGAAAACGGGAGCGAAGGGGGCTTGACAAGAATTTGCTGAGGCCGGAAAGATTGTCTTGAGAGTACGAGTGGATTTGAATGTGGGGATAAATCGCGGAAAGCTCGGGGATCGACCCACTTCTCGCAAAGAACGCGAGAAGTGGGCCACCCGCCACAGAAGCGAAGAAACCCGACGCTAATTGTGAGAGATCACTATCGCTCCGCACTGAGATGGGCTGCTCTTGCTGCGTTTGGTTGTTGTGCCGACGGTGGTGCCTGGGGAGTAATAAGGATTGTTGTTACCGCCGCCAACTATTACCATCCCATCTACTACCGTGGGCACGGCAAATTTCACGGCGCCGGGCCCGGGGGGTGTGAGGCCTGTGCTATCCCACAGTTTCGTCATACAAGGGGCTGTTGTGCTGCACCCTGTAGATGTTGTGTCCGGCACGGCTTTGTAAGCGTAAAGAGCCGCATAGCTTGATTGTACGGAGGTCGCGTTGTGGTGAGTATCATAGGTGATCTTCCCGTAGTGGCTAGCTGGATCTAAAACCCAAACAATGGCGTCGCTGACGGACCCGGTCCTGTTCCACGACACCACAGGCGAAGCTCCCGGATATCCAAACTGATGGACGGACACGGCAGGAGCGGTAGCCGAGCACGAGTTGACACCGCTAACCGGGAAGTTGAAGAGCCCATTTGAACACATACTGTATCCCCGTAGATTGTCACCGATCCCCGCGACGTAGAGATAGTTGTCACTCGCGTCCGTTCCAAGGAACGCCGGAGTTGCACGGTTTCCCGTATCCGGCTGAGACCCAGTGTAGTTCCCGTTCATCACTGGGAAGCACTGAGCAACCGCACCCGATGTCGAACTCGGCGTGGTGGTGGTCGTGCAGGCCGCATTTGTCACATTGCTGCCGTCGAGGTGCCCCATGTATGAGGTCGTGGGACTGTAAAAACCTAAGTAACCAATACCTTCTTTTCCCGAAGCAATGTACTCAGAAGCGCTGCTACCATAAATGTGGACGCCAACGGGGTTTAAGAGGACAACTCCGCCAGCTCCGAGGTCCCAGTCCCCTGAGTTGAGTTGAGCCTGCGTTCCAAGACCGCCAAGACACGAGGGCGACCCGATGCAGCCTGTCTGGCCGACACCTGTGCCCGTATTCAATATGCTCCGGAGGCTTGGTGTATACCAGTCCGATACGCTCGGGGAAGATCCCATTTAAAGTCTCAGCACGCTTTCTCCCCACTCATCCACCCCGTCGTAAAACCCATTGCCCACGGTGACATAAAGGTTTCCGCTAGTGTCAACGGCTGGGGCTCCCCCGGCCATCCAAATACCACCCTTATTCGAGTCGTTAGCCGTCGTTTCCGCTTTGAAGGTCGAAACCGTCGGCGCAGAATTCCCAAAGTAAGTGTACTGAAATTCAACCGTTAGGCCATTGTAAACAGTCGATTGCAGTCCTGAGCCAGAGATATAGTTCGAATCACAGTCTGATCCAAACGTTACATAGACACTGGCTGTGCTGCCCGACACAGTGAGAGCCAGCCCTGCTCGTTGGTTCTGCAGAATAGAGTTGAACGCGCTGCTTCCAAGGGCCGTCGTCACATCGACAGGGGAATGTGGCAACTCTGCGTGAGTGTCCGTTCTGAGGGCATGGAGTTTATGAGCATATCCACCGCCATTTGC
Source organism: Acidobacteriaceae bacterium (assembly GCA_025360645.1). GTDB lineage: Bacteria > Acidobacteriota > Terriglobia > Terriglobales > Acidobacteriaceae > JANYBT01. The sequence goes on from JANYBT010000101.1 coordinate 13,925, forward strand.
AAGCGCGACTTTGGTTACGACATACAAAATCGGTGGCGTAATGCTTGTGTCGATCACAGGAGTGCCGGTGATCCCAGCTTGAGCAACTATATTGTTGCAGAAATTCCCACTGTTGTTATCGGAGTCCAGGGGGAGCGAATCGTAAGGAACTGCCGAGCCAATAGACGCGTCAAGAGTAACTTGCCAGCAAATATTGCCGGCAGGGTTGATGGCGTAGACAGTGTTGTTTTCTGTCGCAGCAAAGATGACATTGTCCAGTGTATGGTTGCATCCGCTGCCGGCAGTGATCCCCTTCAGTCCGCGGATGTAAAGAGGCTGGGCATAGACGAGGCCGTCCAACGCCACTGTCGTCAAACCGCTAAAGCCCGTGAAAGAGGAAGCCTTCAGGGTTGTTTCGTTTCCGTAAACCCCGTCCCGCGCCAAGTCGTTGTGGAAAGTGGTGACGCATCCGGCCCCAGCCTGACAATATGAAGATCCAAGCGAATCCTGAGCGCTCACCATCGCCACGGTCAAGGCTACGAAAAAAGAAGCCTGCACGAAATAACGGGCAGAAGCTCGAAGCATCATTAGCTCTCATTCTCCCAGAAACTATCGGGTTAGCGAGGAACTTACTCTTTGAAAGTGGTCTTGTCAGGTAAATAGTGCATAAAATTTCGTTGCAGTCAGTTTGTGCTTGACAGCACCACTCTGCGTGGAGTCAAATGCAGTTATTCGGGGCCGATTTGTGGTCGAACCGTCTTAGGGGGAGCTGTGAGAAAACGAAATCAGTTCGTTCAGCGTCTTGTTTTGTGTGCGTTAGCCCATCTTCTCTTGCTGGCGGCCTCGTTTGGGCAGTCGGTTCAGTTTGCCCCCCAAATCACCATCCAGACTCCGGCGGTGCATTTGACCGGGTTGGCGGTGGGCGACTTCAATAACGATGGCATCCCCGATGTGTTTGTTCCGCTGGACGAATTTCCCAACACCGCCATTGCGCTGGGCAAAGGCGATGGGCGGTTTGGGCCGTGGCGCTATCTCGCCGCATCTGCCTTGCCGAATCTGGTGGCGGTCGGCGATTTCAACGGTGACGGGAACTTGGACACTGTATCCACCGACTCCCAAAGCAACGCCGTGACCACCAGCCTGGGACTTGGGGACGGGTCGTTTTGCTGCTATCATTTTTTCAATACCGCTATTCCACCGGTGAGTTCCAGTTCGGTTCCGGTCGGTATCAAAGTGGTAGACGTCAATGGCGATGGGATTCCCGATCTCATCATTTTTAACTACGGCCGTGACAACAAGGAAAACGGCATTGATGTATCGCTGGGAAACGGAGACGGGACGTTTCAGGCGTACAAGCATTTCTCCACGCGGGGTACGGGCGCTGCGCAGTTCGTGATGGGTGATTTTAATGGGGACGGAATTCTGGACTTTGCTGCTACAGACTGCGGAGCATTCACCAAGGGTACGGACAATCTCGCGGTTTTGCTGGGGAATGGCGACGGGACGTTCAAGAAGGCCATGATCTCGCACCCGATGCGCGAGCCAAACCCGATTGCAGTCGGAGACTTCAACGGGGACGGCATCCTCGACCTAGCTGTAGCGAGTATCATCTATGGCCGATTGGAAATCCTGCTGGGACGGGGCGATGGGACATTCTACAATCGTCTTGGTCTTATTAACCAGCACGGTCTTGGGATTGGCGACGTCAAGGCGGCCGACTTCAACGGCGACGGCAAGCTTGACTTGGCCGTCCTCGGTGCAAAATGCACCGGTTGCTATGCCGACTCCGTTTCGATCCTGCTGGGCAACGGTGACGGCACGTTCCAGGCGCCGGTGAGATTTGATATCCCCTTCGGAGCATTTCGGATGGAAATTGCAGATTTGAATAGCGACGGCAAGCCAGATATTTTAGTGGTCAACTCCTACAGCAACACCCTCAACGTACTGTTGAACACGACTCCGTAGCCCCCCGCGGTTTTGAAACTCGAAACTTGAAGGTGTCTCCGTCATCGCGGCGCAACGAGACTGCGAAATCTCCCCGCAGGCTGCAGGCGGCGGAGTTCTCTACCGGGGCAAAGCCCCGCTCTTCCACCGATGGCAACGGCGGCGGACGGCAATCCCGCGGCCGACCGCGACGGCGGCGGGCGGGGGCGCCCACCCCACACGGGGGCTGGTGCCCGCGCTCCAAGCCTGTAAACAATCACCGGCCTCTATACCGCCACTGGCCGTTTCAACTTGCCTACGAACTCCGCTAGTATCGCGCTAATCCCCGGCTGCTCGCGGTCTTCTACTTCGTATGCGACCCGGACCGAGGGTTTGTCTATCTTCACCGTCTTGGCGAGATCCACTGGAGTGGCAATCACCACCACGTCACAGGGCGTGCGGGCGATGGTTTCTTGGAGTTCCTTGCGCTGGGCCGGGCCGTAGCCCATGGCGGGAAGAATGCTGCCCATGTGGGGATACTTTTCATAGGTGGCGCGAATGGTGCCCACCGCATACGGACGCGGATCAATCATCTCGGCGACACCGCATTGGCGCGCCGCTACCACGCCTGCGCCGTAAGGCATTTCGCCATGAGTGAGGGTGGGTCCGTCCTCGACCACCAGCACGCGCTTCCCTTTCAACAGCTCGGGTTGGGCCACGGTCACACGGCAGTTCATTTCGACGACTCTGGCCTTGGGATTCGCCGCCTTGATGTTGGCGCGGACGGTTGCCACGTTGGCGGCTTCGGCGGTGTCCACCTTGTTGATGACGACGACGCTGGCTCGACGCAGATTGACCTCGCCGGGATAGTAGGCGAGTTCGTGTCCAGGGCGATGCGGGTCGACGACGACAATCTCCAGGTCGGACTTGTAGAACGGGGTGTCGTTGTTGCCGCCGTCCCACAGGATGACGTCGGCTTCCTTCTCGGCCTGGCGGAGGATGGCCTCATAGTCCACGCCTGCATAGACGACGGTTCCCTTCTCCAGATGGGGCTCGTACTCCTCGCGCTCTTCGATGGTGCACTCGTGCTTTTCGAGGTCGGCGAAGGTGGCAAAGCGCTGCACCGCCTGCTTGGCCAGATCGCCGTAGGGCATGGGATGGCGGATGACGACAGGAGTGCATCCTAAAGCGCGAAGCTCGGCTGCGACTCGGCGCGACAAGGGACTCTTGCCGCAACCAGTGCGCACGGCGCAGACCGAGACTACGGGTGCGGAGGAGGCGATCATGGTGCGCTCGGCGGCGGCGAGCCAGAAATCGGCGCCGGCAGCAACCGAGCGCGAGGCCAGGTGCATCAGGTTCTGGTAGGAGATGTCGCTATAAGAAAAGAGAACCACATCCACATGGTGATCGCGAATGAGCTTCTCGAAGTCTTGCTCTTCGACGATGGGGATGCCGGCGGGATACTGCGGGCCGGCTAATTCGCGGGGATAGCGGCGTCCGGCAATGTCTGGAATTTGGGTCGCGGTGAAAGCAACGACGTTGTACTGCGGGTCGTGGCGGAACAGGACGTTGAAATTATGGAAGTCACGCCCGGCGGCGCCGAGCAGAAGCACGTTCTTCATAAGATGTCTCCAAACCAAATCTGAGCAACCCTAATGCTCTCCCACAGGGGGCTGGGGAAGCAGTGAGGGCGGTCACACATAGGTGTGCAGAAATCACCGGGGCTTGCAATAAGTTGGCGGGCAGCTTGCGGCACCGGGGATGCAGGAATTGTGTCGTCGCTACGGACTCAGGTCATCTTTCCACCTTTCCCCAGCGCTGAAGTCTATCGGACGTCTATCGGGCGTTTATCGGACTCGTGAACTCGTGCTGAAATTGCGCGGGAGCCGGATTCCGTCAGTGGTGACGAAACTTCGGCGAGAGCCTGCGTTCAGAAACTCAGCGTACTCCTTCCTCAGGCGTGGGTTCAAGTGCTTGCGGTACGCCGGGAGAGGCGCACAACGGCCACTGGCGTGCAGTTCTGATTTTGTGACCCATGCTTAGCAAATGCGCGAATCCAATCTGCAGCGCTAGCTTCCGGCGCATCTCCGAAGGCAAGTTGTTCTACCTGGAGGCGACGCGTCGCCCCGCGCCGGCAAAGTTGGCGGAGGGCGGCAAGCGTCCGGTAAAGAGAGTGGAGCATTTTTGGTTGTGCGGGCCGTGCAGCACTCAGGTCACGTTGTCGTTCGACTCAGACCGTGGCATGTTGACGGTGCCGCGGCAGGAACGCCCCCAAATCCAACGTACCGGCAGTTGAGGGTTCCGGCATGCCTATCCCGATAAAAACGGCGCCGGAGAAGTTCACTTGCAGCATCTGCGGCCGCTCGGCGAGGCAGCCAGTGGATTGGTATCTGCTGGCGGAGAATACATTGCTGGATCGAATTAAAATCCTGCACTGGGAGCGCGGCTTGGCGAGGGCGGACGGAATGCACTCGGTGTGCAGCGTCGCCCACGTACGGGAACTGGTCGTTCACTGGATGGCAACGAGCAGCCTGAGCTATCCCTTTGTGCGGATGGCCGGCAAAGACTTCCGCAAGGGGATTGTAGTCAGCCCTCCCCCAGTTTCCCCTTGCGAAGTGAGTACCGGGACTGCGTGCTTGATTGCGGAGTTCGCAGTCCATCGGGAAAGCCTGAACCGGGCGCTGGTGGAAAACCCGAAGGCGCTGGCGCCGATTCTGGAAGCGCTTATGGAGGCCCTCCCGCAAACCGAGAGGCAGACTACCGAGCCGGGCAGGAAGCCATCGCACACTTTGGCCGAGCCACTGCACAAAGTTGAGTTATGTCGCTGACGGCGGAGACCGGGGCTGGCTGTTACTTTCCGGCTCCGGATTTTTTCCAGTCCTTCCAGTCGCGGATTGTGGCTTGCTCCATGGCTTCGGCGGCTTTCTGCAGCCAATTGGCACGGCTTTTCTTCAAATAGGCGGAGATCGCGGCGGCGGCTCGAGGGTTGCCCAGGTGAATGTTGGCGGTCTCCCATCCCATGGAGTAAAGCAGCTTGAGTTGTTGGCGGCTGGCCGACATGGCGTCCAAGCGAACTTTCGAGCATTGGGAGGACAGCCGGCGTACGATCCACTGGCCGCGCAGTCTCAGGAATGGATCGGGACAGCGTACCGCCTGGTTGAGGAGTACCTGGTAAAAGATTTCCATCAGGCCGGTTTTCCCTGCCACCCAATAAGCTGATGAGGGAACCAGCGCCTTGCACTCGCGCGCCGCCCAGCCCCCCTGCCACTGGAGTAATCCGACGAAGCGCTCGTGGCCGAGGCTGCCGAGTCCAGCCCTACGCGCCAGGATCCGGAACTTCAGGTTCGGTGCCGGCATGGAACTGTTAAGTGCGTCCCATGCGCTGAGGGGCAGGTCATCGCCGACCGCGGGCAGCACCCGCAACTGTTGCCAGAAGTTGACCGGATCGCGGAACTTGCTTTGCGCGATATCGCGCAGCCAGGCGTGTTCTTCAGCAAGCAAAAAGGGACGTCCACCCTCTTTCAAAGCATTCGTGTAGCCTTCCAAGACGGCAGGCGCCACCTGCTTGGGATTGAGCGACAGATCTTTCTCGCGGATGGCCAGGAGCGCGCTGACCACCACTCGCACCAGGTCCACGCTGAAGGGCAGCCAATAAGCCTCGTCGAAGTCATTGACGCCCCAGACCAGGCGGCCTTCGGCATCGCGCCAGGTGCCGAAATTCTCGACGTGCAAATCTCCCACCGCGAGAATCTTTGGACACTTCTTCAAGTCCTGGCAAACCTCAGGCCAGACTTGCAACCAGCGGTAAAAGGTGGACCGCAAGAAAGGAAACGCACTAGCGGCCATTTGCTGGTGCTTGAACTTGAGATCGGCTTTGACGATGGAGGTGCGCTGACCCAGCCAGCTTTCGAACGAACTGGTGGACTTCACGATGTTCATTGGCTGCTCCGGAACGGCGCAGCCATTTTACCCTGTCTAGTGGATGTAGTAGGCGGCGTTGCTTTCCAGGAAGTGTTTCTCGTTCCCTTCCAGTTCGTCGCCGGCCTTCACCGAGTCAGAGGTGCACACCGGAACGCAAGCTCCGCAGTCAATGCAGCCCTCGGGATCGACGTAGAGTTGGGTCGCCGCATCGAAGCCGGGTTCCTCTGCCTTGGGATGGATACAATCGGTGGGGCAAACCTCGACACAGAGAAAGTCCTTAATGCAGGTATCGGTGATGACGTACGCCATGAAGCTCCTTGGGAACGAAAGATGGATGAATGCTCAGTTCCACCCTACGGCGTGGGAGCGGGAGGCACCGTGACCAGCATCACACAGCGTGGTGCAAGGGTCAGAGCGCACAATGATCGGTGACGGCCGTCACAGCCAAGCAGTCCCGAGGGAGCTTATAAACAACACATACTAGAGAAGGCAATTAAACGACCCTAAGCCTGGCCTCCTCCTACATACCCCACACAGCCGCTCCCCAGCGGCGGGCCAGGCTTGAGACTCCTCCATCACCACCGTTAGGATCGCAACCAGCCCATCGTCTGCGGCAAGCCGCCTGCACGCCGACCCTTCGGCGGCGAGTGCGTCTTTAGTGCGAGCAACCAGCGATTCCCTGCTGCTTGTACACTTCACCGTCTTTCATCACGAAGTCAACTTTTTCCAAGACGCTCACATCGGCCAGCGGATCGCCCGCGACCGCGATGATATCCGCGTACTTCCCGGGCTTGATGGACCCCAATTCGTTGGACTTGCCCAACAAGTCGGCTGCCGAACTGGTGGCCGCCTGAATGGCCTGCATGGGCGTCATGCCGTACTTGACCATGAACGCAAACTGCTTCCCGCTGGTGCCATAGGGGCACACGCCGGCGTCCGTACCGAAGGCCATTTTTACGCCGGCCTTCACCGCCTTGCGAAAATTGTCGCGCTGCTGCTGGCCCAGGGCTGCATCGTGCTGCAGAAAGTCCGCGGGCATGCTGCCCTTCTTGCCGTCTTCCTGGATGCACTCTTCGTCATAGATATCCATGTCGAGGTAGGTGCCGTGCTGCTTGGCCAGCGCGATGCCCTCGTCGTCAATCAGGGTGGCGTGTTCGACGGAAGCGACGCCGGCGCGAATGGCATTCTTAATGCCCTCCGCAGCATGGGCGTGGGAGGCGACTCGCAAACCAAAGGCCCGCGCCTCTTCCACCGCGGCCTGCAACTCTTCGGGAGTGAACTCCACCGAGCTGGGATTGCTTCCGTGGGTCAAGACCGCTCCGGTGGACAATACTTTGATGACATCGACTCCATCGTGAGCCAGCAGGCGAACTTTTTGCCGCACTTCCCACGGACTGTTGGCCTCTCCATAGTGCAGGTCCCAAGGCAACTGAATGTCAGGCGCCATCCCGGTCATCGCGCCCGCTCCGCCGGTGATGGTGATGTAGGCGCCGGCGACGAACATGCGGGGTCCGACAATCTGGCCTTGAGCAATGGCATCACGCAGGGCGATGTCGTTGAGGGCGCGGTAAGTGCCAACGTCGCGCACGGTCGTGAATCCCGATTCCAGCATCTTGCGCGCGTTCGCCACCGACTCCAGAGCGATTTGCGATGCTGTCTTTCTTAATACGTTGATGGGGTCGCCGCCGACTTGCCCATCCGCCACATGGGTGTGGCAGTCAATCAGACCTGGCAGAACCGTCTTGTCAGAGAGATCGATCACTCGGGCATCCGTCGGAATGGTCAGGCTCGGACCGACGGCTTCGATTTTGTGGTCGCGAACCAGGATGATCTGGCGGGTCAGGACGGAGCCGCTATCGGGATCCACCAATCGCCCGGCTTTGATGGCGGTGACCTGGGCCGAGGCGGCCGTGCACAGCAGCAGAGCGCCCGCAATAATGTGGTTCATGAGTTCTCCCGTCTTGAGGTTGAGGTTTCGCCGGCTTGGAAGCGACGGCAGGATCAACGGGCGACGCCGCGCTTCAAGTCCTGGGCCAACAAGCGATGAAACAACTGCTCGCCCGCCTCGCGCCGCACAGACAAACGACCCGCGCCATAGGCTCGCGACTTCAGGCCGCGTTGCACGTCCTCGCAAATCCCCAAGTCTTCGCCCTGGACCCGATCGCCGACTGCGATCGACTGTTCGTTATACTCGCGCGCCGCTTCGCTTACATCGCTGAAATAAAAATCAAAGATCACGCGGCAGTGGTCCACATCGACGGGCAAGGCCAGGTTGGTGTCCATGTAACCGGCGTAGTGGTTGATCATGAGATTGGGGTATTGATAGAAATACCAGGCCCGGTCGCCGCGGCGAGTGGCCCCGGTAGCCGCGTCTTCGCTGGATGCCACCATGGGACTGGACTGCAGGCAATAGCGGTCTTCGTTCTCGATCGTGTAGTCCTTATATTCGAGCACCGAACTCAGCGCCTTATGCAAGTGGGGGACGTGATATCCGCCGTCGAGATAGTTATCGATGAACACTTTCCAGTTGCAGTGCAGCTCGTAAACTTTGCGGGCGAAGAAATGGAGCTTGCCCAGAGCCAGGGGCGCGGCTCGCGATACCAGTCCACCCAAAAAACTGTGCAAAGGGCCAGCTTCGGGATCGAGGTTGACGAAAACGAAGTTCTCCCAGGTCGCTACTTCGACCGGCACCAGCCCGTTTGCCGCACGATCGAAGTTCTTTACTCCCTCGAATTCGGGCATGCCCTTAAGCGAGCCGTCCAGTCCATATTTCCATCCATGATAAGGACATTGCAGGATAGCGGCGTGCCCGCACGGTTCAGTGACGACGGCAGCGGCATGATGGCGGCAGACATTGTAGAACGCACGCAGCAACCCGTCATTGCCTCGCACCACAACCAAGGGTTCTCCCGCTACTTCCGCGCGCACGAACTGGCCTGCCGTTTCGACCTGATCCACGCGAGCCACCAGTTGCCAGGTCTTGCTGAATACGGTGTGGCGCTCCAATTCTGCGATGCGGTCATCCATATACCAGGGACCCGGAATGGTGAAGGCTTCGTCCAATCCCGCTTGATCGTTGTAGCTGTGCAGAATCTGCTGTACCGACTGCTGCGTGATCATCGCTGCTTCCTCTTCGCTTCCCGCGGCTTCGGATTTGTACTGGGCCGCTTGGTCTCGGCGGTTGCGGTGCCAATCGCCCGTTGTAGCACATCCAAGAACTGCTGAATACGAGCTTCTTTCTTTTCCAGCACTTGCCCGTGCCGGCGGAACAGGCCGGGGTCGAGGGCCTCGGTGAGCAAGGCGTCCTGAAAGCGATCCATGGTCCATTCCAGAATAGAAACGATCATCTCTATATCGAGGTCGCTGCGCAGGTCGCCGCGGCTCACGCCATAGTGCACGAAGGCGGCCCACCCATAGGGGTCTTCGGCGACCAGGAAGCGATTGATCTCGCGTCGCAGCACCAAGTCGGTCCCGTAATTGCCGATGAGGTAGATACGGTAGGGCACCCAGTTTTCCTGCAACATCTGGTTGGTGCGCGCCAGCCAGTACCGCAGAATTTCAAAAAAACCTTTCTGCAGAACGGCGGCGGGGGCATCCAGGTAGGGCGGGAACGAGCGTACTGCTTTTTTGTAAACTTCAAAGAAGAGGCCGTCTTTGCTTTTGAAGTGCTGGAAAATCGAGCCCTTGGCGATTTCGAGTCCGCTGGCGATGTCACTCATGCGGGCGGCGTGATAGCCATGCTCGGCAAAGTGTCGCATCGCGGTCTCCACGATGAGCAACCGCTTCCCTTCCGAACGCGGCCGTTGCACCGGGTGCCGCCGGTATTGCGGAGGAGTGAGCGCGCTGGTCGAGACCCCTGCCATAAAATGATCTGGAGTCAGCACAATAACCCACATGCTGGCAGATGGCAATAGCACCTTCAGTTAGTTTGTCCGCAGCATGGAGGAGTTATACTCCCGCTTCCATGACTTCGGGTCATAGCCTCCTCGTCGCGATTGGCTGCGACTGAAAACCGCAGATGCGGATAGGTTGAGCACACCAGCACTCGTACGGGATTGATCATGCACCAGTGCAGAAAGTTCAGCGGCGCTGATGATGTCTTCTTTCGATAGAACGGGAATGCACAGTCGGGTTTCCGCTATCATCTGCGTCATGCACAAATCCGCGACCGGTAGTGTCCCAGAGGCTGCTGGCGATCTTCGACTGCTGATGGGGATCGCTTTGGGTGTGGTTTTTCTGCACGTAATGACCGGCGGCAAGTACGGCTTCCAGCGCGATGAATTGGCGACGCTGGACGATGCCCGCCGCCTGGCCTGGGGCTACGTCGCCTATCCGCCGATGACGCCATTCTTCGGCCGCCTCTCGCTAAAGTTTTTCGGTACCAGCCTGCGCGGCTTTCGTTTTTTTGCGGGCGTGGCAACCGCCGTTACACTGGTGCTCACTGGGCTGATGGCACGCGACCTGGGCGGACGGCGCGGCGCTCAACTGGTGGCCGTGGCCGCAGCCGCCTCGTTTGCCATTGCTGGCGGCGTGATGATGCAATATGTCGCCTTCGACTACCTCGCCTGGGTTCTGACTGCTTACTGCGTCGTCCGTCTGCTCAAAACTGAAGATGCGAGCTGGTGGCTGGGGATCGGCGCGGCCATTGGCCTGGGTGCAATGGCCAAGTACAACATCGCGTTCTGCGTGGCTGGAGTGGTCGCCGCAGTGGCGCTCACACCGGTTCGCAAGTATCTGTTAAGTAAATGGCTCTGGTTCGGAGTGGTACTTTCACTGCTCATCTGGTTTCCCAACTTGCTCTGGCAGATACAGCACCATTTCATTTCGCTCGACTTCCTGCGACACATTCACGCCCGCGACATCCGGATTGGCCGCACCCAGAACTTTCTGCCCGACCAACTTAAAATTTCCGCGGCCATCATCTGGATCCCTGGCCTCTACTACTGCCTGGTCGCCAAAGACGGCAAGCGCTACCGCATGCTGGCTTGGATGTACCTCGTCCCCCTGGCACTCTATTGCGTGATCCAGGCCCGCGCCTATTACCTGGCCGGGGCCTACCCGATGTTGTATGCCGCGGGCGCGGTGTGGGGAGAGCAGAAACTGGCGCAAATGGGCCGTGCCTCGGCCAACGTGATTCGGGTCGCGGTCTGGACCCTATTGCTGCTGACCATCGGCTTTACTTCCGCAGTCACGTTGCCGATTGCGCCGATTAACTCCGCCTGGTTCAAGTTCGCATCCAAGATCAACGCAGACTATAAGGAGGAAGTTGGCTGGCCAGAACTCGCTCGCACAGTTGCCCAGATTCGCGATTCCCTGCCCCCAGATGACCGCGAGCATCTGGGCATTCTCGGCACCAATTACGGTGAAGCTGGCGCCATTGCGCTTTACGGCCCACAATATGGATTGCCCACTCCGATCAGCGGAGTCAATTCGTTTTGGGAGCGCGAATATGGCAATCCTCCGCCCCAGACGCTGATCGTTATCGGACTGGACAAGGGCGACCGCGACGAAATTTTCTCTTCCTGCGAATTGGCCGGGCACACTGGCAACCCGTATGGCATCGAGAACGAAGAGACCCAGGACCATCCAGATATTTTCGTCTGCCGCGTTATGCGCAAGAGCTGGCCCGAGTTCTGGAAGAGCTTCCGCTACTACGGGTAAACTCTCCCTTTGCAGCCGCCCTACGAACTGCCAATCAAGATGCCGGTCGCAAACACCAGCAGTCCCCCGACCATGACTTGAAACGCGGCGGAGAGAAATGGTGTGTCCATATAGCGATGGCGGATATAGCTGATCAGGGCCAACTCCACGATCACGACCGCCATCGCAACCCCCATCGCATAGCGGAAGTCGTGGATCAGAAAGGGCAAGGTGTGTCCAATGCCGCCGGCCGCGGTCATCAGGCCACTCACCGTGCCGCGTAGCCAGGGATGGCCGCGCCCAGTCAGAGAGCCATCATCGGAGAGCGCTTCGGCAAAGCCCATCGAGATGCCAGCGCCGATGGAGGCCGCCAAGCCCACCAGAAATGCATCCCAACTGCTCCGGGTGGCGAGGGCCGCCGCGAATACTGGCGCCAAAGTGGAAACCGAGCCGTCCATCAGGCCGGCCAGACCGGGCTGAACAATCTGCAGCAGAAACAAGCGCCGCTCCGCCGCTTCTTCCTTTTGCGCGATATCCGGAGTAATGGTGGCTTCCAGGGATTCCGCGGCGTTTTGGTGTTGCCGCTCCGCCTCGGCCAAGTTGCCCAGCAACTTGCGGATGCCCGCGTCGGTCACCTGTTCGATGGCGCGCTCGTAGAACCGCCGGGTTTCCAACTCCATCGTTTCGGCCTGCTTCCGCACCGCCGCAATGGGGAGCGGGCGCACCAGCCACAGCGGCTTGCGCTGAATAAAACCTTTGACGTCCTGCCGCCGGATCAGTGGGATGTGTTCGCCGAAGCGCTCGCGGTACGTGTCAATCAACTGGGTGCGGTGGTGCGACTCCTCCTCGCGCATTTCCTCAAACAACTTGGCCGTGCCGGGATAGGTCTCGCGCAATCCGTCGGCGAAGTCGCCATATACTCGGCCATCCTCTTCTTCCGAAGTGATCGCCAGCGCCAGAATCTCGCGCTCTGACAAGTCCTTAAACTTTCGTGCCATCCCGCCTCCTGAATACGACTCCCGATTGTAGCTGAGTTTGAGAAGGGAAGAAACGCAGGCAGGGTGAATTCGACCAGAGCGCGGAAACCGCCATGCCGACTGGGGAAGAGCGTTGGAGGCCTCCAATCCCAATTTGGGATGCTGTCACGGGTGCGAGTGACCTCTATCACCGCAGGTTGGGTCACCTGTCCGCACAATGGATGTACGGGATCCGCAAGAGATTTGGTGTTCAATTCAAACTTGGATTCCGGGCTTTCGTCCGCAAGAACGAGGGGCGGAGCGCACGGCTCGTCCCATTCATTTTGCAACAAGGAGAACACACATGAGAACCAGGGGTTTCGTGGTAGCCATCATTCTGTGCGTCGTAGCCTCGGCGGGTGCATTTGCCCAGGAGTTGACGCGTGCTTCCGCTTCTGACAGTTGCGCCGGGTTTACTCTCCGGGTTCTAGGTGAAGGTCTGACCAAGCGCGCGAACGTACAGTTCACCATTACGATCGTGCCGGCGAAGGGATCCAACATTACCATCACTGGAACGGCGCCGGTCAAGCCTACCGAAAAAGGGGAATTCGGCGGCACCTTCACCCGCAACTGGTCCGACTATAAAATCACCCTGAAAGACTCCTACACCCTCAGAGGCAAGGCGCGGTTGGCGACGGGTACCGAGAAAGTGGTTCCCATCAACTTTGCTCTCAAGACCCTGAGCTGCAAATTGACTTCGAATGCGTGCCTGTCCACCAGCTCGCTGGCAGTCTTGACGCAAGGCACCGCGGTGACGGCCTATGTGCCGAATGGCGCGTGGTCCACCCTCACCACCGGTCTGCAAGTAGTTCCCCTCGAAGGTGGCGGCACGGTGGCCTCGGTACCGACCACGAACGTGGTCAATTCCTGCTCCTCCAATTCGGCCACTGGAGTCACGGTATGCACCGCGAACAACACCGACGTCTACCTATTGAAAGGCAGCGCCCTCACCAACACTTTGACCAGCGGCGCTGATGCTTTCGCAAGTTTCTCGGGCGGCAGCTGCATGAACTGCGGCGTCGCTATCAACAACCTCACCAATACAGCAGTCCTGGCCATTGGGATCAGCACTTCCCCGTCCCAGAGCGGCCTACAGTTCCTGGATCTGGCGACCAATACCTTCCAGACTCCAGTAGCGTCCAACTACATCATCTCGGAAGACGTGGTCTGGGACCAGAACCGCAACTTGATTCTGTCGCCCGGCGAAAGTGGATCCTATGACATCTTCCAGACCTCGCCGAGCCTGGTGGAATACAGCAACGTAGTCGGAGGAATACTGGATTCCGGCGGCGAAGACTGCACCACAGGGATCGCGTTGGCGGCGGATGAATTCACCGGCAGCCTCTACATCACCGACCTGACTCAGGCCAAATTCTCCGTCGGCACCTGGAGCGGGGCGGGACAGTTCCAGTCGTTCTCGGAGTTCATTCCGTTTGCTGCGGGGACATCGGGAATCGCAGTCTCTCCGGGTTCGCAGCTGGCGGTCGTAGCCGGCGAATTCGGCGGCAACCAGTTCGGAGTGGTGCAACTGCCATCCGCTTCCGGAGCAGGCATTCCTGCGGTCGTCGACTATGTCGCTGCCGCTTTGCCAAACACGCCAGACGGTCAAGTCTGGCAGCAGGGCCTGGATCCGCATACCGTTACTGCGTATGTCGGCCCGACCAGCAAAATCGCTTATGCCCTGCTCGCCAATGGCGCCGGTATTCCACCGACGTATTTGGCGATCGTGGATATGCAAGCCCTGATGAATGCACCGAGAGTAGCTGGGTCTCACAATATTGACCCCACCTACGACCTGCTGGTGACTGGCGTGGTGAAGTACATCGCGACCTTCTAAAGCGGCGCAACCGCAGCAAAGATCCGACCGCCCGGACCCATCCGGGCGGTTTGGTCATTCCGAGAGCGTTTGCACTCCCGAATGGAGCGCCCAGAGTAAGGTTTAGCCCTGCACCCTACCCTCTGCTTCAGGGTTTACCCCGTGATCCCCTGTGTACCCTGTGGTCGAGGGTTTACCCTGTGATCCCCTGTGTACCCTGTGGTAAAAGGTTCTTACGAATGCGCGGAGAGAGCGCCACGCGGGATTTCCATGCATCAGGTCGCTGGCCTGGAAAGCGCTTGGAACAAAGAAAGGCGATCCGAAATGGTTCCGGATCGCCGAGAGTGAGCTTATCTTCTGACGTCAGTTGACGGTGAAGTTGGTGGCGCTGGTGGCGGTGCCGCCAGACGTGGTGATTACGATCTTGCCAGTCACCGCACCCGTAGGAACGGTCACCGTCACCTGACTATCAGAGTTGATTGTGAACACCGTCGCCGTCACTCCGCCGAACGTCACCTTGGTGGTTTGGGTCAGTCCGGTACCGGTGATCACCACGCTAATTCCCACATGGCCGCTCGTGGGCGTGAAGCTGACGATGGTCGGCGTCACGCTGAAGTTGGTGGCGCTGGTGGCCGTGCCGCCGGTCGTGGTGATCGCAATCTTGCCGGTCAACACGCCCGTCGGCGCAGTAGCCGTCACCTGCGAATCGGAGTTCACGACGAAGCTGGTCGCGGCCGCCCCATCAAATGTCACCGCCGTGGTTTGGGTGAGGCCGGTGCCGGTGATGACCACCGACGTTCCAGCTTTACCACTGCTGGGCGTGAAGCTGGTGATGGTCGGCGTTACGTTGAACG
Organism: Acidobacteriaceae bacterium; assembly: GCA_025360645.1. Lineage (GTDB taxonomy): Bacteria > Acidobacteriota > Terriglobia > Terriglobales > Acidobacteriaceae > JANYBT01. The sequence continues at coordinate 29,074 of JANYBT010000101.1, forward strand.
TTCCTGAGCTAGTCGCCACTCCACCCGTGGTGGTGATTGCAATCTTGCCCGTCTTCGCTCCGCTGGGAACGGTAACGGTGACTTGAGAGTCGGAGTTTACGGTGAAAGTCGTCGCCGTGACTCCGCCGATGGTCACCTTGGTCGCCTGCGTGAGCCCCGTGCCGGTAACCGTTACCGTCGATCCGACGATGCCGCTGGACGGAGTGAAGCTGGCGATCGAAGGCAGGATCTTGAAGTTCTGCGTGCTGGTCAATGTCGTAGTGCCCGTGGTCACAGTCACTGTTCCGGTCAGCGCCCCTGCCGGAACCGTGGCGCTGATGTAAGTGCTTCCGCTGACCGTGATGGTGGTCGCCTGCACCCCGCCGAACTTCACGACGGACGAGCCGCTGAACCCCTGCCCGAGAATTCCCACCTTGCTTCCCACGGCGCCTGAAGTTGCCGAGATCGAGATAAACGGCGCGAGCCCCACGTTCAAGCTGTAAAAAGAACCGTTACCGTGCGCGCCGCCGCCGTTCACCAGCCCATACAGCAGGCCGTTGGTATCTTGCATCACCGTTTCCTCGGGGTTGCATCCATGAGTGTTGTCGAAGTTATATACGACCGAGAAAGCACCAGCCGGCGTCACCTTGTAGATCGTGCCGCAGCCCGAGCTGCCTCCGCTATTGGTGTCCCCGTAAAGATTCCCATCGCTGGCCAATATCAGCTGACCGAAAGGCTCGAAGCCGTCGGTAGTGCCATTCAAGTTGTGCAACACCGTGAACGTTCCTGATTGGGTCAACGAGTAGATTACGCCGGCATTGCTGGTGCCGCCCAGCGAAGCTGCCCCGTAAAACTTGCCATTTCCCGCCTGCACCATGCCGCCGGCCGCGTCGGCTCCATCGCTTGAGGTGAAGTTGTGTAGAACTGTGAATACGCCTAAAGGAGTGACCTTGTAGGCCGTGCCAAACCCATTGCCGCCACCCAGATTGAATGCGCCATAAAGATTGCCGTCGCTGCCCAGGGTCAACTGGCCCCCTTGGTAGCCCTCGCTCATGCTGAGGGTGTGCAATGTCGTAAACACTCCGGACGACGTCACTTTGTAGATGCTTGCGGGATTGGAATTGGTCGTTCCGTAAAAGCTCCCGTTGGTCCCCATCACCATTGCGTTGTAAGGGTTGTACTCATCGCCGGTATTTGCAAAGTTGTGCAATACCGTCAGAGTGCCCGCTGGCGTTACCTTGAAGAGAGTACCCAGGCCACTGGCGCCGCCACTGACCGCATCTCCGTACAGGTTGCCGTCCGAGCCCAGCGTGGTGCCGCCAGCCGGCGAGATGCCGGTAGTATTGCTAAGGCTGGTGACGATGGTCACGGTGCCGGTCAGATTCATCTTGAAGACGGTCCCCTGAGCCGAGGTGCCTCCCTGTCCAGATTCGGCGTAAAGACTGCCGTCGCGGCCTTGGGCGACCTTCCCGCTGTTGAAATTGAAAGGGTCTCCTGCGGCGGAGTTAAAGTCGTGAAGGTCGGTAAAGGTTTGGGCGGATGCCAGCATTGGCCCCGCGAGGCCCAGCATCAGCATGCACAGGACCGAGCGGAAAGCGGTATTCAAATTGAGTGTCAATTGGACTCCTGAATTGTGCGAGGAATTGCAATTCCTCGCTGATTGGTTGGTAGGGTGCAGTCTCATGGCATTCCCACCCGGTGTCAACCTACCTGGGTACCACCAGTGGTTCACGCGCTAAACATAACGATTCAGAAGAGTTAATGGCTTGGGTCACGCGAATCGAGTGGCTCGAGCCATGGGGATTGCGGCCTTCACTAGTGGTACACTTGAAAGCACCCCCCGAGAGCGTCCGTTCCCATGGATCAGGCCCTTCATCAGTCCGAAGTGGTGCGCTTCGGCGTCTTTGAGGCGGACTTGCTGTCTGGCGAGTTGCGCCGCAGCGGAGCCCGAGTGCGGGTTCAGGAACTGCCGTTCCGCGCCCTCCGTCTGCTGGTGCGGCGTCCCGGAGAAGTCGTCAACCGCGAAGAGTTGCGCCGCGAACTCTGGCCTCACGACGTCCATGTGGATTTTGAACGAGGGATTTCCAGCACCATGAATCGCCTGCGGGCAACCCTGGGAGACACCGCCGCCAAGCCGTTGTTCATCGAGACCGTGGAGCGCAAAGGCTACCGCTGGATTGCGCCGCTGCATGTCGTGAAACCCAACCAGGCAGCGGATGCGGTGGCCGCCGTGCCGAGGCCATTTATCGTGCCGCCGTTGGCTGCCGATTCCGAAGTGAGCGACGTCCCCAGTGCTGAGGAGAATCGCACCGGGCCCGCTCTTGGCCGTCGGCAACTACGCGTCGCCGCGGCACTGGTGGTCTTGCTGGTGCTCGCCGCCATCGCCGTGGTCCGATGGCGTCCTAAACTGGACCCGGCCTCAACGCTCTCTGCGGTTTCCACTCCGCGCAAACCAGCCAAGAACGCAGCAGCGGAAGATTTCTACCTGAAGGGCCGCTACCACTGGAACAAGCGCACCCCCTCGGACTTGAATGAGGCGGTGGATTTCTTTATGCAAGCCATCGTGCATGATCCGGGGTACGCCCCCGCCTACGTAGGTCTGGCCGATTCCTACAATCTGTTGCGCGAGTTCAGCGTGATGCCGGCCACTGAAGCTTACCCCCGCGCATTGGCTGCAGCCCAGCAGGCTGTGATTCTCGATCCCCGTTCGGCAGACGCGCATAGCTCTTTGGCGTTTGCCAGTTTTTGGGGCTTCAGCCGCGTCGTCGATGCGGACCGCGAATTTCGCCGCGCCCTCGAACTCGATCCCACTAATGCGCGGGCCCATCACTGGTACGCCACCTTCCTGGGAGAAATTCGGCGTTTCCCGGAAGCGCTGACTGAGATTGAACGGGCCCGGCAGTTGGATCCCTCGTCGCCGGCCATCCTGGCTGATAAAGGTCTTTTGCTGATCCTCGCCGACCAAACCACGCAGGCCTTCGACCTGCTCCGGCAAATGGAGGCCAGCGACCCCTCGTTTGTTTCCACCCACCAATATCTGGCGCCAATCTACCGCATGCGCGGCGAATACCGTTCCTACTTTGACCAAATCGAAACCGTGGCCCGGCTGCAGCACGACAGCCAAGCCCTACGCATTCTGGCTGAAGAGGAAGTGATTTTTGCGCACGGCGGATATCCCGCGTTGCTGCGGGCCCGCTTGCAGCGCGACTCCGTGCGCTATGCCCAGGGGGTGGCAACCGACTTTACTCTCGCCGCCGACTATGCCTGGTTGGGTAAAAAACAAGACGCACTTCACTACCTGGAGAACGCGTACCAGAAGCATGATCCCGCGATGTGCACCCTGCTGGTGAATGTAGACTTGCTGAATCTGCACGACGAACCCAGATTCAAGGAACTGCTAAAAGAACTAGGCCTCACACCGGCGCATTGACCCGCATCCCCCCCCGCGACCTGACAACGAGTTTTCTGAAGCGTCCTCGGTAGTTTGTCTTTTATTACCCTGTGCTCCCCTGTGCCCCCTGAGGTTCTCGCCCTTTACGCCAAAAAAGAAAACACCGGCAGAATATCGCCGGTGTCTCCATTTCCACTTCGCCCTGCTGGAGCTAAATCTAGTTCTGGTTCGAATCGTCGCGGCGCTTGAGCGTCGGATGATTGTCGTCGGTGGTGCTTCCGCTGTCTCCAGGTTTTTCTGTCGAGGACGTACGCCGCAGCGTCGGACGATTCGCATCTTTCTGGTCCGTGACTTTGTGCCGGTTTTCTAACGAGGCCAGTCGCGCCTTCACATCGTCAAACTCGGATGTCGAAACCACATACTGCACCCGGGCGGGTAGAATTCGCGCAATCTCTTCCTGCGACTTCTCAATCCGGTCGGGGGTTTGCGGGTGAGTGGAGAACGCCTTGGCCAGCGTCCCTGGCTTCTTCTTTTCCCGCGCCTGAACTTTTTCGAAGAAACTCACAAAAGCTTGCGGGTCGTAGCCTGACTTGTACATGTATTGCAGGCCCAGATAGTCGGCTTCCTGCTCGAAGCTGCGCGAGAAACTCAGAAAGGTCAAGGGCAGGCCTAATCCCACCGCGGCCTGCACCGCGTATCCAATGCCGCCGCCGATGAAGATGAGTGGGATGGTGCCAATATTCGCCCACTGCGACCGCGTCATCTGCCGCGTGGCATGGCGGGCCGCTACGTGCGCAATCTCATGCGCCATCACGCCGGCCAGTTCCGACTCTTCGTCCGCCGCCAGAATCAAACCCGAGTTCACGTAGAAGAATCCGCCGGGCAACGCAAACGCATTCACTTCGTCTGAGTCGATCACTTTGATGGTGAACGGCACTTGCGCGTCCGAGTTGCGCACTAGGTTCTGACCGATGCGGTTCACGTACTCGGTCACCACCGGGTCCTGCACCAGTTTCACGCTGGATTCCACCTGCTGGGCGTATCCCCGGCCCATGCGGATCTCGCTTTCCAGCGAGTACCAGTTCCCCATGCCCCGGCCGCCGACCTTGCGGTTGCCAATGGCATCGACATCGTTCCGGCTGCCGTCATGCTTGACCTTGCTGTCGTCCGGTTCCTGCACCGGTTGGCTCTGGTTCTTGTCAACATTTGGTTTCACCGTATCCGGCGCTGCCGCCGGAGGAACCTGGGAACTATCCTGGGAACTATCCTGGGTTGGCGCATTCGTAGGCTGTTGCCCCAGCGCCAATGGAGAAAAGCTCATCACCAGGATGAGCAAACCGGCGAAAAACCGATGCAACTTCATTTGAACTCCCATCTGATCCCACCACTTCCTGCCCAAAGTATACTCCGGACGGACCACACCCCTCCGCCATTGTTCCTATGCTTATTGGACGCCGGTCTCTCGCCTTTGGTTACTTGCGGAGGCGCGATTTCCAGGAATAAACAAAGCTTTGCGCCACGGCCCATGCCGGGTAGCCGCCGAGGCCCCAGTTGCCCTAGCGCCCGGCACCCTCCCCCGCGCCCACAATGTCAAACTCAATTCGCACTTCGTCTTTTACCTTGATGCTTCCCCCTGCCGCGCTCACCGGAGTGATGCCGAAGTCAGTCTGCTTGATCGCGACCGAGCCCCGATAGTGCCTTGACTCCTCTGTGGCCTGCACCTTCACCGGCTTGGTCTGGCCGTGCAAGGTCAGGCTGCCTGAAATCAACCACCCCTTCGCAGTTTTCTCCACACGAGTGGAACGAAACTCAATTTCCGGGTATTTCTGGATATCGAGCACTGAGCTTCCCAGCATGGTCTTTTGTATTTCTGCTCTGTCGGTTTCGGAGATATGCTCATCCACTACTTTAAGTGTTGCGGAGCTGACCCGCAGGTCCCCTGCGCCGTCCGCCTCACTGAAACTTCCCCCAGCTACCGGCGCTTCGATGGTGTGATCGTGGCCCAGCGCAGAAAGCAAACCGGTCTTGTACACCCGCACCTGCATGCGGGACTTAGCCGCGTCGATCTGCTGCCGCCCTGCCGCTTGCATCGGAACCGCCCAGACTACCGCCAGGCAGAACCCGATCCCAATCTTTGCCGCGATCGTTGCGATGTTCGTTGCCACTGCGGTGTTCGTTGCGGTGTTCGTTGCGATGCTCATTTCTCTCCTTCGGCTGCGGCGGTGTAACATGGCGCGTCGCTCAACTTCAGGAGGTCACGCCATGCTCGATCGCCGCCGGTTCCTGTCTTCCACGCTGGGTCTCACTGCTGGGCTGGCCGTGTCCAAAGATTTGTTTGCTCAACTCGAGCACGCGCCCACTTCCCTGCCCAACCCAGCCACCTTCAGCGCCAACGAAGACGCCTACTGGGCCGAACTGCGAAAACAATTTCTCATCCCCGCAGATGAAGTCTATCTCAACAACGGTACCGTGGGTTCCAGTCCGGCGCCCGTCCTGCGCGCCATTTTCGACGGCTACAACACCACCGAGCGCATGGACCAGGTCGAGCCCGAGGACTATCCCATCTGGGGCTACGCAGCGTGGAACGAATTCCGCGACCCGCTGGCGCAGTTTGTTGGATGCAATCGCGACGAGCTCGCACTTCTGCGCAATGCCACCGAAGCCAACAGCTATGTGGCCAACGGTTTGGACCTGAAGGCGGGCGATGAAGTCCTGATGACCGACCAGGAGCATCCGGGCGGAGAAATGCCGTGGCAACTCCGCGCCAAACGATATGGCATTGTAGTCAAGAAGGTCACCCTGCCCAAGCCGGTCAAGGATGGCGCGCAGGTCCTGAATTTATTTAACGACGCCATCACCCCGCGCACCCGCGTGATGTTCTTCAGCCACATTTCCACCAACACCGGCACGGTGCTGCCCGCCAAAGAGCTGTGCGCGCTGGCCCGCAGCAAGGGAATTCTATCGGCGGTGGATGGCGCCCACACGCCCGGCATGATGCGCTTCAACCTGCATGACATCGGCTGCGACACCTATTCCTCCAGCCCGCACAAGTGGCTGCAGGCACCCAAAGGTTCCGGTTTCCTGTTCGTCCGCGACGAAGTGATTGACCGCATCTGGAGCACCATTGCCACCGAAGGTTGGGATGAACCCAAGATCCGCGCCGAGCGCTTTCAGCGCATTGGCAGCTCCAACGTGCCTGCGCTCATGGGACTGCGCGCCTCCATTCAGCTCGCCAACGACATTGGCATGGAGCGCATCGAACGCCGCCATCGTCAGCTCGCCGACTACATCCTGGCCGAAATGCTAAAGCGCGGCGCGGAATCCTGGACCTCGCCGGATCCAACCGTTCGTTGCGCCATCGTGACCGTGAACGTACCCGGACTGAAGCGCATGGAGTTGGAAAACTGGCTGTGGAAGACGAAGAAAATCCGCATCCGCGGCGGCGAGCCCTCGAAGCTGCGGCTCTCGACCCCCTACTATCTCAGCAAGGCAGACATCAACCGATACCTCGCCGCGTTTGACGAGTTCAGAAAGGCGAATGCATAGCTGTACAGTCAGACATCTTTCTCCAGACACCCCCTCCTATTATTTTATTGAGGAGCGCCAAATCCGCATGTCCAGTTATAATCAGCGCTTAGCAAAAGGTGCAAACGGAAAGATGCAACGTCCTACGGGCAGAGCGCTAAGGTTTACCAGCATTCAAGTCGAGAATTGGCGCAATTTCGGTAAGATCGAAGTTCCGTTACAGCGCCGTACATTCATTGTTGGCCCGAATGCCTCAGGCAAATCGAACTTTTTGGATATTCTCAGATTCCTGCATGACATCGTTTCAGTCGGCCGGGGATTCGAGTTGGCGGTTCAGTCGAGAGGCGGAGTGTCAGGTCTCAGGTCTCTATTTGCACGCAGGTATTCGGATATTCATATCAGCGTAGCTATCGGAGTTGATGAGCATCCAGGCATTTGGCAGTACGAGCTTCGCTTCAACCAAGACAACCTCCAAAGGCCGGTGATTCGAGGTGAAAAAGTAACATTCGACGGCGCAACGGTTTTCGAGCGTCCCAACGACTCGGACAACTCCGACCCGGAACAATTGACGCAGACTTAATTGCAGCAGGTGAACGTGAACAAGGCATACCGGGAAGTGGCCGAGTTTTTTTACTCTATACGCTACCTCCATATCGTTCCACAGCTTGTACGAGAACCAGATCGTTCGGTAGGCCGGAAGGATGATCCATACGGTGGCGACTTTCTGGAGCAGATTGCCCGAACGCAGGAGAAGACACAGACTTCGCGGCTTAAGAGAATCGAGGAGGCGCTTCGGGTTGCGGTACCACAACTAGAAGCGTTGGAACTCCAACGCGATCCGGTCAAAGGAACGCCTCACCTCCGAGGCAAGTATCAGCATTGGCGCCCGCAAGGGTCATGGCAGACCGAAGAACAATTCTCCGATGGCACGTTGCGTTTGCTAGGTTTACTTTGGGCGGCCTTAGACGGGAGCGGGCCCTTGCTGCTGGAAGAGCCAGAATTGTCGCTCCATCCAGAGGTGATTCGCTACTTGCCGCAGATGTTTGCCCGAATCCAACGGAGATCAGGGCGACAGATAATTGCAACCACCCATTCGACTGAGCTTCTCCGAGAAGGAGCTGGTATGAACGAGGTGGTTCTCTTGGAGCCTGGGCAGGAAGGTACTGCAGCAAGACCCGCCGGAGCCCTCGCCGAAATCCGGGAACTCCTGGAGGGGGGCATCAACATCGCGGACATCGTGATGCCTCGGACCAGGCCGGCGCATGCTGAGCAACTCGGCCTATTCGCCGACGAATAACCATGCCAGTTCCAGTCGTGGTAACCGCAGCCGTAGAGGGTTTGGCGGACGAAGTTTTGATCAAACGAGTCTGCTTGCACCTTGGTGTAACCGTCGGGCAGGTTTACGGACGATACGGCAAGTCCTATATCCTCACACGGCTCAACGGATACAATCACTCCGCGCAGTTTCGCCATTGGGTCGTCCTGCTCGATCTTGACCATGATGCAAGCTGTGTTCCCGAGGTACTGACTCGATGGCTCCCCATCCCCTCCCCCTTGATGCGCCTTCGTGTCGTCGTGCGAAAACTGGAGCCGTGGCTGCTCGCGGATGCTGAACGAATCGCTGCATTCTTGGGTGTGGCAGTTGCAAAGATTCCCGCCGACCCGGATAGCATTGCCGACCCCAAGCAGTTTATGGTGCAACTTGCGCGAGGCTCGAGACGCCGGGCGATCCGCGAGGACATGGTCCCAAACATTGGGAGCGGGCAACAGGTGGGCCCCGCGTATACATCGCGCATGATTGAGTTCATCAGTATCAAGTCGGGTTGGAGACCCGAGGTGGCGGCCAGCAATTCAGACAGCCTTCGGCGTTGCATGTCCGCAATTTCTAACTTGTCGGAGCAAGAATTCGACCCGCGATAACCGCTACGTCAAAGCGGGACCTTGAGCTGATCCACAAGCGACTGGCTGAGGCCGAACGACTCCACCGAAAGGGGATGAATTGAAATGTCTACGAAAAAGAAAACACGCGTCCGTGCGGCAAACAGTAACGATAACGTTTTTGCGGACCTCGGCTTGCCGCATCCCGAACAGGAGCTCTTGAAGGCGAAGCTCACTCTCCAGATCTACCGCTTGGTCAAGAGGCGCGACCTGACGCAAGCCGAGGCTGGCACCATCCTCGGCATCGAACAGCCGCACGTCTCGTTGCTCATGCGCAACCGTTCAGGTAATTTCTCAGTCGAGCGCCTGATGGATTTTCTTACCGCTCTGGGCCAAGACGTGAAAATTTCTGTGCGGCCGTCCTGCAAGGACCACGGACAGGTGTCCGTTGTCGCTTAAGCGCGAGCGATACGACGGGGTCCCTTATGTCCAGCGGAACCACTTCAGCGCCAGTGCGAATGAGATTCCGCCCCACAGCGCGAGGATCAGCAGACGTCCGAATTGCGCCGACGACAACAGTGGCGCACCTTCCAGAATGGTCGCCCGCAACGCGTCATTGAGCGCGGTCAGCGGCAACAACTTGATGAATGGCTGCGCCACCGCCGGGAAACGCTCGTAGGAGAAAAACACTCCCGAGAAAATCCACATCGGCATCATCACCATGTTGATCAGCCCGCTGACGCTCTCAATTTTCTGGGCGCGGCTGGCCGTCAGCAGGCCAATGCCTCCGAACGCCACCGCTCCCAGCGATGCCAGCAGCGCGATCGCCCAGAACGAGCCCAGCACCCGCATGTGGAAGAACAGAACGCCGAAGCTCATCAGCAACCCTACTTCGATGATCATCAGCACCAGGCGGCTGCTGGTGATGGCCAGCAGGAAATCGCTGCGCCGCATGGGTGTGCCGACAAAGCGCTTCAGCAACTTACGCTGTCGCATGTCCACCAACGCGAAGCCGACGCCCCACATGCCGGAGTTCATCAAGTTCATGCCCAACAGGCCGGGGATCAGAAAATCAATGTAGCGCGAGCCCACCTCGCTGGATGCCGCGCTTTGGGTGAAGACCGCGTCTTTGCGTCCCGCGCCGGCTTGCAGCGCATCGTCCACTTGAGCCCGCGCCAAAACGCTTTCCGGACGCGCCGGGTCGTAAAAATACTTGTATCCACCGTCGCCCTGCGACTCGACCACCAGATCGAACTTGCCCAGGCGAAACGCGTTGAGCGCAGCCTCCCGCTCCAACACTTGCACGTGAAATGCGCCCTGCTGACTCGGTTGCAGCAAGGCTGACACCGGGCGCTCGCCATTCGCAGAATTCACCACCGCAATGGACGCCGCCGCCGCGGGCTTGCTGCGAAACGCGATGCCCAGCCCCAATGCTAGCAACAGCGGGAACACAAAGACCCAGAACACAACCTCGGGCTCGCGCTTCAGTTCGCGCATGCGTGCCATTAGCAAATGCCAGTAGCCGGACCAGCGGCCATTCCGCCGCGCGCTCACGGGTTGACGGGTTTGCATTTCTCTTACTGGCGGTTCCGAAATAGCCACTCTAGTCCTCCCGCAAATGGCGTCCGGTGAGACGCACGAACACATCTTCCAGACTGGCTTGCCGCGTGGTCAGGTGAAGAATCTGCGCGTGCTGCCGCTCCACTGCGTCCAGCAGCGCGGGGATGGTTATGTGCGGCGCATCCACGTGGAGCGAAATCACTCCGGCGTCATCGCGCACCGATTCCACGCCAGGCAAACTGCGCCAGGTTTCGAGGGCGCTGCCATCTGAATTCCCGCTGGCGCTGAACTCCACCACGTGATGGCCGCCCAATTTTGCGATGAGTTCGGCGGGCGAGCCCTCTGCGATGACCTGCCCGTGGTCGACGATGGCCAGCCGGTCGCAAAGTTTTTCGGCCTCGTCCATGTAGTGGGTGGTGAGCATCACGGTGCCGCCGCGCGACTGAAATTCGCGAATGATGTCCCAGAGTTGACGACGGCTCTGCGGATCAAGCCCAGTGGTGGGTTCGTCGAGAAACAGGATCTTGGGATTCCCCACCAGCGCGGTGGCCACGGCCAGCCGTTGCTTCTGCCCCCCGGAAAGCTTGCCCACCCATGCGTCCGCCTTCTCGGTCAGTTGCAACTCTTCGAGTACATCTTGCGCCGGGCGCGGCTGGCGATAGAAGCTACCAAACAGTTCGATGGTTTCCCTCACCGAGAGCTTCTCCGAGAGCCGCGTCTCCTGCAGCGAGATGCCGATTTGCTCGCGCAGGTCACGCGAGTTCCTGGACCAGGCGTGGCCAAGAATCTCGACTTCGCCCGAGGTCGGCTCCAGCAGGCCTTCCAGAATTTCGATGGTCGTGGTCTTGCCTGCTCCGTTGGGCCCGAGCAAGCCAAAGCACTCGCCCGCGGCAATGGAGAGGCTGACTCCGCGCACGGCTTCGACCTTGCCGTCATAGGTCTTGCGCAGATCGCGACACCGAATGGCAAATCCCACTCCGAGATTCTATCGCAGATTTTGAAAGGCCGGGGCGTGAGCGGCTAGGGTCAGACCGCAGCAACCTAAGCCATATTTGCACAGAAAATGGGGCACACAGGTGAACTTAATGCGGAACGACCTTTAGATTCATAGAGTTAACTGCCAATATGACGATGGGAGCGAAAACTTGAGGGGTGCGGTGAAGAGGCAGTCGAGAGTTCCGGATGGCAAAACCAATCTTGGCCCTTGCCTGGGATGCCCCGTGCGGGCCTTGTAGGGTACCGCCAGCGACGTTCGGGGGAGCGGGGAGGGGTTTAGGTCATCCGGGAGGATTGCGGGGCTTACAGCCCCTTCCAGGACCTAAGGCCGACCATTTTGGTCGCATATTACTGTTTAGTCAATAGCCGATTGATATTTATGGGTGCACCGGCGATGGCATGGCCGTCGCTCCTTTCGCGTCCCGCCACAGAATCGCGTTCAGTCGTTTGTGGTTGGCGGCATCGGGCCGGGAGAAGTCCATCTGGGAAGACTCTTTTGCGCCCGGCGCTTTCCTGGAATTGACGGTGTAAAGCAGTCCGTTGTCGCGATTGCTGAAATCCGCAGAGTAGGCCGGTTGCTCGCCCTTTCCGGAAAACAGTTGCGTCATCCCCGGCGCGTAGGCGTCGTTCAAGTTCATGGGCGGCAACCCAAGCAATAATTCGATGGTGTGGATCATGTTGACGGTAGTGAAGAAATGGCTCTCGACAAAGGGACGAGCCGCGCTCCCCGGCGAATACTTGCTGATGACAAATGCGATGGAGCGATGGGCATCCACGTGGTCCGCGCCGTCCTGGGCATCGTCCTCCAAAACCATGATGGCGGTATCGTTCCAGTACGAGCTGTGGGAGACGGCATCGACCACGCGTCCGAGAGCCAGGTCGTTGTCGGCCACCGAGGCCATGGGAGTGGGCTTGCCGGCGCGCGTGCCCGCGGTGTGGTCGTTGGGCAGATAGAGCAACACAAACGCGGGCAGTTCGGTTCCCTTGCCGTCCGCACGGGCGCGCACGAAGCCATTGAATTCGTTGAGAAATTCGTCGGCGCGCAGTTGATCGGGATAGTCAGTTTCGAATTCAGGATAAAGCGGGTCGAAGTGATCGCGCAGAGCCGCTTTGGTGGGACGCACCTGCTTCAGTCCGGGCACCGCCCAGGGCCATGGACTTGGCCCCCCGTGCGGGTCGCCCAAGTTTTCCGGCAGCGGCTCGCCCTTCACAATCTGCTGGCGCGGGCAGGACCCGCTTTGGGCGGAAGGCGTTCCCTCTTTCGGAGAACTCACCTGCGTGCTCCTGCACCACACGGACGAAACAAACTCCCCATAGTCGCGATAGCTGACGCCATGGCGGGCCACGTTGTCCCACAGGAAGCCGGTGGAGGGATCATCCACATCCGGCTGGTTGTGCTCGAGCGGCATTTCCTCGGCTACCAGGCCCTGGAAGTCATAGGTGTGCTCGCTGCTGCGATATCCGATGGTCCAGGTTTTTTCGTTGTAGTCCGAAGTGATTGCGGCCGTGGACCAAACATGCCCATCGCCGGAGACTTCGCCGCTATCGTAGAAATTGTCGAGAACGCCAAATTGCAGAGCCAGTTTGTGTTCGTTCGGCGTTATGTCGGCACCGTACATGGTGAGGGAGGGGTCGCCATTACCAATCTTCAGATCGCCCAGCACCTGATCGTAGGTGCGATTTTCTTTCATGACGTAGATGACATGCTTGATGGGATTGAGACCGGAAGCGAATGACATTTTTCCGCTGTCGGCGCGGAACAGGTTGTCGTCCCTGACTTGTGCAGTGAAGGCGTCCAAGCTTTTCTCGATTTCGCCGAGTGAGAGCCGCGCCACGGATCCGCCGATCAGAGTTGGGATGTAGGGATGGGCGTGGCGGCGCTGTTCGTTCTCCAAAGCGCTGGTGCCGCTATTCGGGCCAGCGCCTTTTCCCTTGGCGGTGGCAATCAATAGATCATTGCCGGTAAATGCCAGAGCCGAGGGATACCATTCGGTCGGGATGAAGCCTAGCGGCGTCTTGCGCAAACCGGCAGCGTTTTCTTCACTGACATCGAACATTGCGATAGCATTCATGCCGCCATCGGCAGCGAATAGCCGTTTGCCGTCCGGCGACAGGGCCAATGCCTGCGGAGTGGAGCCACCCAGGTCTTGCCCGGGAAAGCGCGTGTCCAGTGTAGCCACCAGTTGCGCTTGTTCGGTATCGACGACCGCAACCGCATCCGCGTTGGCGAGAGCGACGTACAAGCGCTTGCCATCACCGCTGAGGAGCAACGCAGTCGGATGAGAGCCGGGCGCCAGGGGATCTTCGGGACGGTGCAAACTGACTCGTCGACCCACTGTGCCCTTCGCCAAATCGAGCTCGACCACTTGCGAAGCGTTCCACAAGCTGCACCACGCTTTGGTTCCATCTTTGGAAGCGACCACGGTGTAAGGGAAAGAAGAGGGAACGAAACGGTCGCTACTCAGGTCAAAATGCTGTTCGACATGTCCGGTGGCGACGTCAAGCAGGACTGCATTGTCGGAGAGATTGTTGGCGACGAGCAGCTTGTCGCCCTTTTCACCGGCGACTATGGTCAAGCCCGCGGGATAGGGGATGGCGGTCCCCGGCGCCGTCTTGCGCACGCCGAGCAGGACCTGTTTTTCCTGGGCCAGGGGCTGGGGTGCAATCTTGATGAAACGGTCGCCGCTGAGCGCACCGTCGGCGAAGTTGTACACCACGATGCCGTTACCGGTGTCACCCGGCTTTGCGCCCTCTGGATCGGTGAGGGATGCCATGGAGGCGAACAGATGTTTGCCGTCGGTGGAGAAGGCCATGCCGAGAAAATAACTCTGCTGCGCCTCTTCCTTAAGCCGGTCATCGGGGAAATCCACCAGCTTATTTTTCTTGAGGTCGAGGATGGCGATGGATTGCCGCGCGCCTGACTCCTGGGTGCCGTAGCCGCCATTCAACAACGCGGCGTAGCGGCCATCCGGGCTGATGGCGATGTTGGCGGGAAAACTATTGGTGCGCGCCAGGAATCCCGGAACCGGGAGGGTGAGGGACTTGCTGCTGGGCAGCGGGATGGTACTGCGATGTTGTTTTGCCCAGCCCCACACCAAAGACAGAGTCACTACGATGACCAGGAAACGTCGCACAGGGATCTCCTCGGGTAAACACCAAAATACACTGATTGCTGAGGAAGTGCGCGGGGAGCGCATTTGGCATACGTTAGGCACAGACAGGGCCTGAAGGCCCCAAGATTTTGGGCGACGTTACGCGGCGCTAAAGCGCCGCTCTTCCACAGGACCAAGACCTCTCCTTCAGGACCAAGACCTCACCTTAGTGGGAGAAACAATAGTCTGGTTGCAGATAAGGACCCCACGCGGCTCAAGGTTACGCGGCGCTAACGGCGCTCTTCCACCAGGACCAAGACCTCACCCCCTCTTGGGGGAGGAACAAAAATAAGGGAGAGACAAAAATCTGGTTGGAGTTCAGGGGTAACATTATTTTGGAGTATCTGCACGACGAGTGGGTAGTGTCCTAATTTGAACGCGTGAGCGGTCTTGTTGCATATATGAGGAGAGCAAAGGAGAGCTCTGTGGGCGCACAAGAGAAAATGACTTCGATTGGCCAGCCAGTGCCGGAGTTGCCGGTCGCTGATGTCGAACGCGCACAACAGCGCGGGCGCGACTCCGCCAGTGCCCTGAAAACCCAATTGGGACACCACGCGGCTTCAGGCAACCTTGACAGTTTCCGCATTTCCGCTATGCTGAAAGTATGAATAACAAATCTACAACCGAAGCGGCAGCGATCAGCCGCATTGGCCAGCGCCGTCAAGTCGTGATTCCCAAGCGGGTGTTTGACGCCTTGCAGCTCCAGGAAGGCGACTACATGGAAGTGACAGCCGAACGCGGACGCCTCGCGATGCGTCCCAAACGCTTGGTGGATGTGGGTGAGGTGCTCACCTCAGGTGAAGCTGCAAAGGTGCGCCGAGGAGAAGCTGAGCTCAAAGCAGGCCGTTCTGAATCATGGTCTGCGGTGAAAGATGGCTTGGCGCGTTAAACTCTCGGCGTCTGCCGAGAAAGAGCTGAGGCGCGTTCCTCGCGACCGCCAAGCGAGAGTGATTCGCGCGTTCGACGAGATGGAAATTGATCAATTTTCTGGGGACGTGAAGCCGCTCAAAGGACCGGAGTGGAAGGGACGATACCGCAAACGGGTTGGCCCTTATCGCATCATCTTCACGGTCGGCGCTGCGGACAAGACCGTCGGCGTTTCCGCCATTCTGATCAGGTCTGAGAAAACCTACCGCTAAATGCTGCTGCCGTGAGGTCTCAAAAGGTTTCTCTTTAAATCATCGCGCCAGCGCCTTCGCAGAACCGACAAGTCTGCGTTGTTTCGCTCAATCTCGGCGGCTTGCGCAAACACCGGAAACCAATCAAGGGAGTCCTGTCGATTGCCTGATCCGTCGTAGGCGCGTGCGCCTCTGTTTTGTGTAACTCTGTCTTGCCCAATCGTGCTTCGTCTAGCGGGTCAGCGTTGCCGGCTCCGCTTTCTCTTCTTCGGCGCGAGATTTCTTCAGTCCCATCAGTTCCACTGCCTGGTTGGCGATGTGCTCGGCTGAAACTTCGAACTCCTTGATCAACTCCCATGGCGCGCCCGAATCGCCGTAGCGGTCCTTCACGCCAATGGCGCCGGTGATGACGGGCACGCCATAAAGCGATGGCGCTTCCGTGATCAGGCCACTGACTCTCCACGCCAGCGCGCCGATCTGATGTTCTTCCGCGGTGATGATGACGCCGGTGTCTTTGGCAGCCTGCAGAATCGGAGTGGCGTCCATGGGTTTCAGAGTATGGAGGTTGAGAATACGAGTCTCGTATCCGAAGTCCGTCTTGAGAATCCAGGCGGCACGCATGGCCTCGGGCACCATCGGACCACAGGCCACGATGGTCAGGTCTTCTTTTTCGTTGTGATAGTCCGAAGCCAGCACGGTCTCGAAGGCGTCGGCAAAGTTCGCTGTCTCTTTACGCAGGCGGATAAGGTTGGCCTTGCCGAACACAAACGGAGTGTTGGCATTGGTGACGACCGGGGTCGCCTCGCGGGCAAAGCGAATGTACTTGGGACCCTGGTGGTGCAACAGCAGATACTCGGTCGCCTTGCGGGTTTCTTCGCTGTCGCAGGGGACGACCACAGACATATTGGGGAGACCGCACATGGCGAATAAATCTTCGAGCGCCTGGTGGGTTGCGCCATCGGGGCCGACGCTGACTCCGCCGTGCGCGCCCGCGATCATCACGTTGAAGTTGGCGTAGCAGATGGAGGTGCGGATCTGGTCGAGATTGCGTGCCGCGGCGAAAGTGGCATAGGTCCCAAAGACGGGCAGCTTCCCTTCCCGCGCCAGTCCGGCGGCAACCGAAGTGGCTGACTGTTCGGCGATTCCCATGCTCAACCAGCGAGGCTTGCGTTCGGGATGTTTGGCGTAAAACTCGCTGATGGTGATGGACCCCGAGATGTCGAGGCCGAGACAGACCACGCGCTCGTCATCGCCATTCTCGGCGAGGGCCTGTCCGAAGCCCATGCGAGTCGGCTTCATGGCGGCCTTCATCTGCGGCGCTGAATTCCACCAGTAGTTCTTGCTGAAGCGGGGCAGTTTAGCATCAAGCTTCTTGTCCACGTCAGCCTGATAGGCCCTCGCCTTGTCGAGAAGTTGCGCGACCGGGATGCGACCGGTGAGGCCGAGTTCCGCCAAGCCTTTTTCCAACTCCTCGGGATTCGGGGTCCTGCCATGCCAGCCAGCCTGGTCCTGCATGAAGCTGACGCCTTTGCCCTTCACAGTGTCGGCGATGAGGACGACGGGTTTGCCGGTCACGCGGCGAGCCTGCTCCAGAGCGTCCACCACTTCCTGCATGTCATGGCCGTCCACGGTCAACACTTCCCACCCGAAGCTCTGGTACTTTTTTTCAAGCGGCTCAACATTCATCACATCTTTGACCCAGCCATCGATCTGCAGGCGGTTGCGGTCAATGATGCCGATGAGGTTGTTGAGCTTGTAGTGACCCGCAGCCATGGCGGCTTCCCAGATCTGGCCTTCTTGCTGCTCGCCATCGCCCATGATGCAGAAAGTCTTGTAATCCTTGTCGTTGAGCCGACCCGCCAGCGCGATGCCGATGGCCAGACTGAGCCCCTGTCCCAAAGAACCGGTCGAGACTTCCACGCCGGGCAGCTTGAGCCAATGCGGATGACCCTGGAACGGCGAATACAGTTTGCGGAGCAACATCACATCTTCGACCGGGTAGAAGCCGGCGAACGCGAGGCCGAGATAGAGGCTGGGCGCTTTGTGACCGGTGGACCAGACGATGCGGTCGCGATCGGGCCAGTTGGGATTGTTGGGATCGTGCTCGGCAACGCGCAGATAGAGCGCGGCGGTGATGTCCATGATGGAGAGGGTTCCACCTGCGTGCCCGGAGCCGGCGGCATTGAGGGCTACCAGGTCATAGCCGCGCATCAGGTTGGCTTGCTCTTTCAGTGCGGGAATATCAAAAAAGCGGCTGATTTCGCCGGTGCGGGAATCTCGAATGGGCATGATGAGCTCCTGGGCCTGAGCTGGGCGCGAGGGCCGATTCGGCGCACAGGCTGGTATCGAGCGTAGCGGGTGCATGTCTCAGGGGTCAGTGAGGCCGGTCACAAAGGGCTGTGACGCAGGTGCCCCGGGAGGGCGGGAAAAGTTCACCGAGGCGCGGTTCGGGGATTACAGATTCTTGCCGACCCACGCTTCAATCTGGGCGAGAGCTTTGCGCAAGTTCTCCTCCGAATTGGCCACGCTGAAACGCAGGTAGCCTTCGCCGAACGCGCCGAAAGCGGTGCCCGAGAGGCAGGCCACTCCCGCCTCCTCGAGCAGAGCATCGGCCAACTTCTTTGAGGCCCACCCAGTCTTGCTGGTGTTGGGGAAAACGTAGAACGCGCCCTTGGGCAGCCGGCAGGAGAAGCCCTTGATTTTGTTGAGGCCGGCGACAAAAATATCGCGGCGGCTCTGGAACTCCTGGCGCATGTGCTCGACGGAAGACTGATCTCCGCGAATCGCTTCGATACCCGCCATTTGGGTGAAGCTGGCAGTGCAAGAATTCGAATTGGTCATCAGGCGAGTGATCGCGGTGGCCAGATCAGGCCGCATGACACCATAGCCCATCCGCCAGCCGGTCATGGCGTAGGTCTTGGAGAACCCGTCCAGCAGGATGGTGCGCTCCTTGAATCCGGGGACCGACATGATGGAAAAGTGCTCGCCCTCGAAAATCAGGCGGCTGTAGATTTCGTCCGACAGAATCAGGATGTTGCGATCGCCAATGGCATCGGCAATGCTGAGAATGTCTTTCTTGTCGAGCACACCGCCGGTAGGATTCTGCGGCGAGTTCAGGATGATCAGTTTGGTCTTGTCATTGATGAGCGCGGCCAACTCTTTGACGTCGAGGGTGAAGTCGCGATCTTCATGCAATTGAATGGGAACAGCCTTGCCGCCCATGTACTCGATCATGGATTCGTAAATGGGGAAGCCAGGATTGGGATAGATGACTTCATCGCCAGGATCCATGACCGCCAGGATGGTGAAGAAGATGATGGGCTTGCCGCCGGGGACGACCACAACCTGGTCGCTGCTGACGGGCACATGGCGGGTCTGGCTAACGTAATCCGCGATGGTCTGGCGCAGTTCGGGCAGGCCAGCCGAAGGCCCGTAGTGGGTCCAGCCTTTGTGCAGCGCGTCCACTGCGGCCTCAATGATGTTGGAGGGCGTGTCAAAATCAGGCTCGCCAATTTCAAGGTGGACGATCTGCTTGCCCTTGCGTTCCAAGGCACGAGCCCGGTTCAGAACTTCGAAAGCGGTTTCGGTGCCGAGCCGCGACATCCGGCTGGCGAGGCGGAGTTCATGTAGCGTTGCTTTTTCCATGGTGGCAAACCTGAGCATTATAACCCGTGGACAGGCCGGTAAGCCTGCCACAGTGATTATGAAATGCGGAAGGAGCAGGCGTCGTTGACGAAGGTCACACACGAGTGTGACGAGCGTCAGGGTCAGGGTCTGTCGCGACTAGTCGGTAATGGTGCTCTCTTCGCTCTGGGCTCGCAGCACCCGGTCCACCGAATAGGGCGCGCGCCGCGAAGGCTCGTGGTAGTGCCGCACCTGCATTTCGCCGAGCAACCCGACCGCCAGCATGTTGAGACCAGCCAACAAGAGCACAGTGGCGAAGATCAAGAGCGGGCCGTGCTTGGTCATGACGTCGGCCTGGTGCAGCAATTTTTCCAGACCCAGCCATGCGGCGACGCCCAACCCACCGGTGATGCTCAGCATGCCGAGGGTGCCGAAAAAATGCAACGGACGGGACAAGTACTTGAGCAGGAAGCGGATGGTGAGCAGATCAAAGAACACGCGGAAGGTGCGCGAGATGCCATAGTGCGAAACCCCGTGCTCGCGGTTGATATTGCGAATCGGCACTTCGACGATGGACGCTCCATGCCACGAAGCGAGAGCCGGGATAAAGCGGTGGAGTTCGCCATAAAGAGGAACCTGCTCCAGGATTTCGCGACGATACGCCTTGAAGGTGGTTCCGAAATCGTGAATGTCCACGCCGCTGAGCTTGGCCATCAACCAGTTGGCGATGCGCGAGGGAAACCGCCGCAGCCAGAAATTGTCAATGCGCACTTTGCGCCAGCCGCTGACGATGTCGTAGCCCTCAGCGATCTTCTCCAGGAAAATAGGGATGTCGGCGGGGTCGTGCTGCAGGTCGCCGTCCATAGCGATAATGTATTCGCCGCGGGCGTGGTCGAAACCGGCAGCCAGACCGGCCGTTTGGCCGAAGTTGCGGCGCAGCTTTACTACCGTGACCCGGCTGTCCACGGCCGCGATCTCACGCAGCAAATGGAAAGTGCCATCGCTGGAGCCGTCATCGACGAGGACGATTTCAAAGGTCTCGCCGTTGATCTCCATGACCTGCTTGAGGCGGGCGTAAAGGTCGGTAACGTTCTCTGCTTCGTTGTGCAGGGGTACGACGATCGAGTATTTGAGCACGGTGTCTAGATTATACGGGAAAGCCCGTCACAAGTGGCTGTGACGGGCGCCCTCGGACCAGTCTAGCTACAGCCCCGGCCCATCCGGGTAGGCGGGCAAATCCGGAGGCCGTGGCGCCAGCTTCTTGGGATTGGCCCGCATTTCTTTCAGCACTTCCTGGATGGCGCGTTCCAATTGCGGATCCTGACCCTTGATGACGAGATCCGGTCGCTGATCCACTTCGATGTCTGGCTGTACGCCCTTGTTTTCTACGACCCACTTGCTGTTGAGGTCATAGCGGGCAAATTCCGGGCGAGTGATGTAACCGCCATCCATGAGCGGGATTTCGCCGCGAATGCCGCGCACGCCGCCCCAAGTGCGTTCCCCGATGAGCGGTCCCAGCTTATAGACCTTGAAGAAATAGCTGAAAATATCGCCGTCGGATGCAGCCATGTGGTTGGTGATGGCGACCATGGCTCCGTGGAAGACGTTGGGCGGGACGGTGCCTCCACTCCAGTTGCGGGCGGAATCCATACCGACCAGCATACGGCGCAAGCGTGCAAAGATGAGTTGATCGACGAAGCCGCCGCCGTTGTAGCGAACGTCGATGATCATGCCCTGCTTGCGGATTTGCGGGAAGAATTGCTTGACGAACTCGTTCAAGCCGGGGCCGCCCATGTCGGGGATATAGACATAGCCGACGCGTCCACCGGTGGCATCCGACACTTTTTTGCGATTGCTTTCTATCCAGGCCAGTTCATGGAGCGCCAACTCATCGTCGATGGTCTTGACCACAACGGTGCGAGCGCCATCCTCGGTGGGCTTGGAGTTCACCAGCAAGGCGACATTCTCGCCGGCCGTATTGGCAAACAACGCGTAGGGATTTTGCGGCAGGCGCAGCGATTGGCCATTGACCGCCAGCAAGTACTCCCCTTCCTTCACATTGACCCCAGGCTCAGTCAAGGGCGAGCGCAAATCCGCTTGCCAATTTTCACCGCGATAGATCTTCTTGATGCGGTAAGCGCCGCTGGCCTTGTCGGCCTCAAAGTCCGCGCCGAGCAATCCAACCTTGACCGGATGCAGGTCGGGGTAATCGCCGCCGCCGACGTAGGTGTGGGAGTTGGACAACTCGCCAATCATTTCTCCCAGAATGTAAGTGAGGTCATAGCGGCTGGAGACGGAGGGCAGCAGAGCAGCATATTTGTCGCGCATCTTGGGCCAATCTACGCCGTTCATGGAGGCCTCAAAGAAGTAATCGCGCTCCTGGCGATAGACTTCGTTAAGCATCTGCTTCCACTCCAGGGGGGGATCAATCTCGGCGCGAAGACCGTCGAGTTTGAGCGACCCGTCGCCGGGCTTCTTGGGAGCATCGGCCTTGACCTCGACGATGCCGTAGGATGGGCCACCCGGGCCAGCCGGTCCCTCATAGAGCAGTTTCGAGCCGTCGGCAGACAGGGCAAACCGCTGCGCGCCCTCCAGAAGGACTTTGTCTTTGCGTTCCTTCAAATCGTAAAGATGGATGGTCGGCTCTTCTCCGGCAAGCGGGCCAGAGAGGCCGGTGATCGGGTTGGTGGAGTATAGGATTTCTCCCTTGGCGGCGAGCAGGGTGGCGATGTTGGCGGCGGGCGGCATGGGAAGCGCGACGACCCGGTCCTGGATGCCGTCCAAATCAATTCGCAGCGGCTTCGGTGGTTCTTTGGAGTCTTTTGGCTTGTCCTCTTCCTTCTTCGCGTCTTTGTCCTTCTTCACCGCGGCCGCCGGAGGCTTGGCCTTCGAGCCTTTGCCTTTGGGCGCATCCACGTCGGGGAGCACATCCGGCTCAGGCTTTTTGACAGTGGTCTCGTCACTGACTGCGGGGAACGGCGAGGGCTCGTCCGCCTGCAAGGTGACGATGTACACTCGCGAAGTTTTGGGATTGGCGAATTCGAAGTCGTAGTTGCCGAGCACTTCGTTGTAGTCGCGGTCTGAGACGAAGTAGAGGTACTTCTCTTCCGGATCGAACGCGGGCGCGTAGCTATTAAAGAAATCGGTGGTGACGGGAGTGATCCTGGCATCGCCAAGGGAATAGAGTTGCAACACGCCCGCGCCGTTCTCGGCAAGCTTGGAGTAGCTGATCCACTTGCTATCGGAAGACCAGGCGTAGTCGGTGATTTCGCCATATGCGCCGTGGTCCACCGCAATGGGCTTCTTATCGTGGATGTCGATGTACCAGAGCTTCAGGTCTTTGTCAGCCCAGGCGATCTTCTTGCTGTCTGGCGACCACTGCGGCCCAAACTTGAAACCCTTGTAGCCGCTGGTGATCTGTTGTTCTTTGCCGGTACCGTCCTGCGGCAGGACGTAGATTTCGTCCTCGCCGGTACGGTCCGAAACATAGGCAATGGACGCACCATCGGGCGACCAAGCGACCTTTTGTTCGCGGATGCCCGGGGTGCGAGTGAGACTGCGCGTGCTGCCATCTTTGGCAGGAACGGTGAACACATCGCCACGCGCTGCGAACACCGCACGCTTGCCATCCGGAGAAATATCGAAATCCGTGACGTTCTTGGCGACGCTGGCCCAGTGCTTCATGGCCTGCCCACGGTCTCCGGGCAAGAAGACGGTCAGCTTTTTGGATTTCTTAGTGGCCGGATCGAAGGTGTACAGGTAACCAGCGTTCTCGAACACAATGGCGTCCGGCCCCAGGCTGGGCCACATCACGTCAAAATCGTTGAAAGTGGTGAGTTGTTCAATTTGCTTGGAGGCTGTGTCGTAGCTGTAGAGGTTCAAGCGGTGCTCAGGCCCGCGATCGGAACTGAAGTAGATGGTGTTGCCATGCCACATGGGGAAGGTGTCAGTCCACTCAGTGTGCGGCACCTGCTCCATGGTGTTGTTCTTGAGGTCGAGGATGGTAATGTCCTGGGCCATGCCTCCGGTGTAGCGCTTCCATTGGCGGAAGTTGCGGAAGATGCGGTTGTAGGCGATCTTGGTCGCGTCGGGCGAGAACGAAGTCAGGCCCCCCTCCATCATCGGCATGGGCTCAGGCAGGCCGCCTTCCAGCGGTACGCTGTAGAGACGCCGGGTCCATCCGTTGAAGGAATCGCGGCGCGACAGAAAGTAAACGCGATTGGAGTCGGCGGACCAGGTGACCACTTCGTTGTGGATGCCCATGCGATCGCTGAAGGGATGACCGCCCTGCAGAAAGGTCAACTGCTTGGGCTGTCCGCCCTCTGCCGGCATCACGTACACATTGAAGTTGCCGTCATACTGGCCGGTGAAGGCGATCCATTTGCCGTCGGGCGAAAACTTGGGGAACAACTCGCGGCCGGGCTGGGTGGTGATGCGATGGGCTTCGCCGCCCTGCGAGGAGACGAGCCACAAATCGCCGGCGTAAACAAAAACCAGCTTGTCGCCGTGAATGTCGGGAAAGCGCATCAGGCGGCCTTCGGCGGGCGTCTGCGCCACTGCCATCAGGCTCATCAATGCAAACACGAAAAGAAAAAAACAATTGCGGGTGGAAGTCATGCAACGCTCCTATGAGAACTTCGGCTAGTGCGCTGGAGAGAACTTTGAATTGTACCAAGCGGGCCGGAGCGCTGCTTCCGGGCTGGGTACGGGCGCACTTCGTCAGTGCGTTGGACGCTTAGCTTGGGATTCGGTGAGCGAGGGATTGCGGGCTGCCACAAAACGCTTTACCACAGGTTACACAGGAGTGTCAGGGTAAACCTCTTACCTACAGCGGATGCAGGTGAAGCCTAGGCGCCTCGCGTCACTCATACCGCAGGGCCTCAATCGGATCCAGATTGGCTGCACGCATGGCTGGGAACATGCCGCTGACTACGCCGACCACTGCGAGGATTGAGGTCGCAATCAGCAGAGTCTTGGGCGCGACCAGCAGGCGGATGTCTCCGGCCTCGGCGTGGCTTGCCATCGCGCTGTACAGGGTCAGCGAACCAACCGAGAATGACACCAGGTAGGAGAGCAGGACGCCGAGAATTCCGCCCACTGCGGTGATCACCAGCGCTTCGGCGAGGAACTGGAACATGATGTCTTTCTTCCGCGCCCCCAGGGCCTTCTCGACGCCAATTTCGCGGGTGCGCTGGGTTACCGACACCAGCATGATATTCATTAAACCCACGCCACCGATGCCCAACGTCACGGTACCAATGAACGCGAGAAGGACCTTCAGACCCAGGGAAATGATATTGAACTGATCGAGTTGCTTCTCCGCGTCGAACACAAAAATTGCTCTCAGATCGTCGGGCTTGAAGTTGTGGGCGGTTCCCAAAGCCTGGCGCACGGTTTGGGTCAGCTTGTTGTGGTCCATGCCTTCAAAATTGAGCCAGATCCCGCCCAGGTAGTGATTGTCTTGCAATGAGTCCATGGTGTTGTAGGGGATGTAAATCTGGCGGTTGATGTTGTTGTCGCCTTCCTGCATGCGTGGCGCAGCGACTCCGACTACTTGAAAATTAACTCCATTCAGGCGCACGGTCTCGCCCACCGCGTTGGCGCCGGAAAACAATTTCTCCTTGGCTTCCGACGCCAGCACGGCAGAGCGACTGTGAGTGAGATTGTCTTCGTCGTTGATGAAGCGCCCCTCCGCGAGGGTGAGGTTCCAGATATCCAGCACCGGAGGGTCAACGGCGGTGACGTCCAAATCAAAAGTGCGAGATCCACTCTGGGCGATGACGTTTTTTTCGCCCTGGCGGGAAATGTGCTTGATCAGAGGCACTACATTGCGCAGTAGGTCGATGTCGTCATTGGTGAAGCGCACGGCGGTGCCGGCACGATTTCCGCCGGCCTGCTGCGAGGTGCGGCCGGGAAAAATGCCGACTGCCTTGGCGCCGAAGCTCTCAAAAATATTGTTGATGGCGCGGCCGAAACCGTCGCCGTAAGCCAGCAAAAGCACGACGGTAGCGATCCCCCAGGCCATTCCCAACATGGTGAGGATGGTCTTGCGGAGGTCATGGCGCATGGCGCTAATAGCTTGTGCGAGCAGATCGCGATTCATTCGTTATTCCTTGCGAATTATTCCTTGCGCAGCGCGTCCACGGGCTGCAATCGTGCGGCCCGCCGCGCTGGATACAATCCCGCCGCCACTCCCGCAATGGTGAGAGAAATCAGGGCCAAGACCGCAGTGGAAGCCACCAGCTTGGGCGGATCAAATCCGGGCGGTGAGGGCAAACTGGAAAGCGCCGCCATCAGCCCCGCCGCTCCAGCAATGCCGATGCCACCGCTGATGAGTGTCAGGAAGGCGCCTTCCACAAAAAACTGGAACATGATGCTGGAGTTGGTCGCGCCCACCGCCTTCCGCAACCCAATCTCGCGAGTGCGGTCGGCCACTGCCACCAGCATGATGTTGATAATCCCAATGGCTCCGAGCGCCAGCGTCACCAGCCCCACGCTGCCAAGAAACATGTTCATGGCGTCAAAGATCTTGCCCACAGTTTCCGCCGTTTTAATGGTGTCCCACTCGTCGAAGGCATCCGGCGCGCGGTAATCAAAGCCGTGATTGCGAGCAATAATCTTGTGAACTTCGAGCTTGGCGATGTCATGGCCGTCTCGGGTGAGGGGTTGATAATTGATGAACGAGATGGCATCCGTGACATCCACCGTCAAGGGGAAATTCTGACGCATTTTCTGGTAGGGAACGAAGATGCGCAGATTCATGGTGTTGTTGTCGCCGTGACCAATGCGCTTGAGCGTCCCAGCTACTTCGTAGCGGATGCCATTGAGGAGGATGGTGCTGCCTACGGAAGGGCGCCCGGGAAACAACAGGCGCCGCGCCTCATCGCCCAGAACGATCACCGCCCGCTTCTGGTCGTCGTCTTCCTGATTGAGCCAGCGTCCTTGACTGATGGGCAAATAACGGAGCTGGTTGAAATATGCGGGCACGCCCATCAATTGCCCGCTGGAGGTGAAGTAGTCGCTGACGGCGCGCACGTCAGACCGCATGATGACGGGGGCTGCTTCCTTCACGCTCTTGCACTCCGCTTTGACGTCGGCGAAGTCTTTTTCGGTCAGATAATACTGGCGACGACTGTTGAAGCTGCCAGCGACGGCCGGAGCGCTTCCGGACCAAATAAACATCACGTTCTCGCCGAGGTCGTCGAATTGCTTGCGGTTGCCGGAACGAAAGCCCTCGCCGAGGCCGACCAGCAGCAACAGCGAGCCGACGCCCCAGGCAATTCCGAACATGGTCAGGAAGGAACGCAACTTGTGGGCCCACAAGTTGCTCAGGGTCTGACCGAAGATTTCGAGAAGGACTCGCACTGGGTTAAGGATATAACGTCGGCCGGATTCGTAGGGGGCGATGCGGAAGAGGGAAGGTGCCGGGGAGGATGGGTTAACGTCGGCCCGGTTCCGAGGCGCAGGGAACGTGGGGCAGGGGGAGAACGCTCCCGCCCAAGCGAAACTTGAACGGGGCACCCTCGATGGTGAAGGTGCTCTTGAGTTAATTCCGCCGCGGGATTAAAGTCTGTGCTGGCATCAGCGCGCCTGGTTTGCAAGTCTCCAGGTGTGGGGCTGGGCCCAAACACGCCGCGAGCTTGCAAACAAATTCGCGCGTACATTTCGGGAGGCAGTGATGGCGACAACCATGTCCGGTATTCAGCTCGAAAGCAGCGTCACCAGTTTTGTAGCCAAGACCCGCAAAATGCTCATCAACGGCAAGTGGAGCGATGCGGCGTCCGGCAAAACCTTCGACACCTTCAACCCCGCCACGGGCGAGGTCCTGGCGCGGGTGGCCGAAGGCGACCGCGAAGACATTGACCGCGCGGTGAAAGCGGCGCGCGCCGCTTTCGATAGCGGTCCCTGGTCGCGCCTCACCAGTTCGGAACGCGGCCGCATGATCTGGAAACTTGCCGACTTGCTGGAGAAACACACAGAAGAGTTCGCTCAACTGGAAAGCCTGGACAACGGCAAGCCTCTGACGGTGGCGCGCGCGGCGGACGTCCCGCTCGCCGTGGATCTGTTCCGCTATATGGCGGGGTGGGCCACCAAGATCGAGGGCACCACCATCCCGATCTCGGTTGCCTACACACCGGGCGCAAAGTATCTGGCTTACACTTTGCGTGAACCGGTCGGTGTGGTCGGTCAGATCATTCCGTGGAACTTCCCTCTGCTGATGGCGGCCTGGAAACTGGGTCCGGCATTGGCTGCGGGTTGCACGGTGGTGATGAAGCCCGCCGAACAGACGCCGCTATCGTGCCTGCGCCTGGGCGAATTGTTTCAGGAAGCGGGATTCCCAGACGGCGTGGTGAACATCGTCCCGGGATTTGGCGAGACAGCGGGGGCTGCGCTGGCCGGCCACCCGGATGTGGACAAGATCGCGTTCACCGGTTCGACCGAGGTGGGCAGGCTGATTCTGCAGGCCGCGGCTGGCAACTTGAAGAAGGTGTCGCTCGAACTGGGCGGCAAATCACCCAACGTCGTGCTCGGCGACGTGGATGTGGACGCGGCCATCGCAGGCGCTGCCAGCGCTATTTTCTTCAATCATGGGCAATGCTGTTGCGCCGGTTCGCGTCTCTACGTGGACAGCAAGATTTTCGATCAAGTGGTCGCGGGGGTTTCGGACCACGCCTCCAAGATCAAAATCGGCTCCGGCCTGGAGCCATCTACCGACATGGGCCCGCTGGTCTCAGCCGAGCAGATGAATCGGGTCTGCAGCTATCTGGAATCCGGATTCGCCGAAGGCGCCAAGGCCACGGTTGGCGGCTCTCGCCATGGCGACAAGGGCTACTTCGTGAAGCCCACGGTTCTGGTCAACACCCACGATAAGATGAAGGTGGTGCAGGAGGAAATCTTTGGGCCGGTGGTAACCGCGATTCCGTTCTCCGATACCGACGAACTTATCGCCAAGGCCAACGACTCCGCTTACGGCCTGGCTGCCGGCATCTGGACGCGCGACATCAAGAAAGGCCACCGCATCGCTTCGCAACTGCGAGCCGGTACGGTCTGGATCAATTGCTACAACATCTTTGACGCGGCGCTTCCCTTCGGCGGATACAAGCAGTCCGGGTGGGGCCGCGAAATGGGTCACGATGCGCTGGAGCTGTACACCGAAGTGAAGGCAGTCTGCAGCGCTCTGTAAACTTTCTAGCCGAAGCCGGCGGGTACGGGGCCGAGCCGTAGCCGTCGGCAAAATCTGCTCTCTCTCTCTCTCTGCGAATGAGGAGGTTGATGATGAGGAAGCAATTCCAACTGGTTGCAGTCTTGATCGCCGCGCTTTTGACTTTAGCTTCGCCCGCACAGAGCCAGAACCATTGGCAATTAATTCGGGCTGAATATGGAGCGGGGAACCAGTACCGCGATGTAACGGCCCGCGTTCAGTCGCTGGTTCGGGGTGACTCGCTGGATGTCCGCGTCAACAATGACACGATGGGCGTCGATCCCGCTCCCGGCCAGCATAAGACGCTCCGCTTGCAGGTGCGTGGCCTGGACGGTGACATCCGGCAGCTCAATTTTTCCGAAGGCGAGACGGCGCGGGTGCAGGTGATGAGAGGCGGGGGATACGGCGCAGGCCTCCAGATCACCCATGCGGAGTATGGCGCCGGGTCCAAGACCCGCGATGTCACTTCAGTCCTGGCCGCCATGATTCAAGGCAACAGTTTGAGGGTTCGCGTCACCAACGATGCCATGGGCGGAGATCCAGCCGATGAGCACCACAAAGTGCTTAACGTTTCTTACGTTTATAACGGTAGGCCGGGGCAAGTTTCGGTCAACGAAGGTGATTCCCTGAATCTGCCGGTCAACCCGCAGGGAGAGCGCCGAACTCCAGGACACTTAGCATTCTAAGCGCAGAATACGGTGCCGGGTCTGGAGTGTGGACTGTCACCTCTCGCTTGAACTCCCAGACGACGAGTACTGACGATGGAGGCCCCGGGCGGAGTCGAACCGCCGACCTACGGTTTAGGAAACCGACGCTCTATCCATCTGAGCTACGGGGCCTCTGCTCATAATTTAGCAGACCAGAGGACCCTCCAAACTGTCTGGTGGGTCGGCGACGAGGCGGTTTTTTCACATTGCGCATGCTGGGCTCACTCCTGCCAGCTCACTCCTACCCGTTTGAGCCCCTCGATGGCACCATCGGGCCATTTCGAGTCCGTACCCTTCCGGCTAGTATTGCGTTGAACAGTTTCTCGGGGGAGGGCTGTTCGACAAGCGTCCCAGGACTTACCGGTCCGGGACGCTTTTGTTTTGCCCTGTAAGATTGGGCGCCGGGCTGGTGGCTGGGCCCCAATGCCGAAACGATTTCTTCGAATTTTTATTTTCTAATGAGTGGGACGCCATGGAGGCGCTCCGTAACTCTGGCAACGCTTAGCTCCGCTCGTTGCCCCGCTGGCTGGATTCCTCGCGTCACCTCACAGGCACGTTTTCTTGAACTGAAAATCATCCATCGTCCCGCGGCGCGCATCTACCTCGGTAACACGACAGTAGATCGACAATTTTAGGCGGGACTTCTGCTAGAATGAGGCTACCTACAAAGAGGGGGTCTAATGACCAACGTTACCGATCTAATCAGTGAGTTAGAAAGACAACGCGTCGCCAGTTTGCAGGTGGTCAAACATCTGGAAGCTGCGATCGAGGCGTTGCGCGGTCTCAACAGCACAGAGAGCAAGAGTATCAAAACGCCATCTCCGAGTGCCGGAGCCAAACCAAAACGGCATATGTCGGTGGCGGCGCGCAAGCGGATCGCGGCAGCCCAGAGAATGCGTTGGGCGAAGTGGAAAGCTGAGCACAAGAAAACCGCTTAGCTCTTCGGTCTGTACTACAACCAACCGCCCTCCACAGGTTGTTTCCCTTGTAACTCACCTCCTGTGCGGGCGGTTTTCTATTTCCAGTGGCGACTCCGCCGTTCCGCCAGCAAGAAACTGCCGCCTGTAATCGTGGTCGATGGAATTGCCGCTATCGCCACGAAGAATCCTCTCCCCGGTCTGATAAACCTAGGTCAACCGTTCAAAAATTCCCGCCGCTCCCATCCCGCCGCCCACGCACATTGTCACCAGGCCATACCGCGCCTTGCGCCGCTGCAACTCGCGAATCACCGTCGCGGTCAGCTTCGCGCCGGTGCATCCCAGCGGGTGTCCCAAGGCGATCGCCCCGCCATTGGGGTTCACTTTCGCCGGGTCGATGCCCAACTCGCGAATCACCGCCAGAGACTGCGACGCGAAAGCTTCGTTGAGTTCGACGACATCGATATCCGATAGATTCAGGCCCGCCAGCTTTAGTGCTTTCGGAATCGCAAACACCGGCCCCAATCCCATTTCTTCCGGACTGCAACCGGCGGTCGCGAATGCCACATACCTGGCTAACGGTTGCAGGCCCAGGCTTTTGGCGCGCTCGGCTGACATCACAACCGCCGCCGCGGCGCCGTCCGACATCTGTGACGAGTTGCCTGCGGTGGTCACGCCTTTCACATGAAACGCCGGCTTCAACGACGCCAGAGCCTCCAGCGACGTGTCCGCCCGAGGCCCTTCATCAACCCTAAACACGATCTCCATCCGCTTGGGCTTGGAACCGTTAGGTGTAGTGAAGCTGACCGGTACTGGCACAGTCTCGTCTTCAAACCTGCCTGCCTGAATCGCCGCCAGTGCCTTTTGATGGCTGTGCAAAGAGAAGGCATCGCACTCGGCCCGCGTGATTCCATACTTGGCAGCCACGCGCTCCGCCGTCAGACCCATGGTCAGATACGAGCCGGGAGAATTTTCCACCAGCCAGGGATTGGGGGAGATCTTGTGGCCGCCCATGGGGATCATCGACATCGATTCCGTTCCACCCGCGACAATCACTTCGGCGCCGCCGGATGCAATGCGCTCGGCGGCCATGGCGATCGCCTGCAAGCCAGACGAACAAAAGCGGTTGATGGTAATGGCGGAAACCTGCACCGGCAGACCCGCCCGCAGCGAGGCAATTCGCGCCACGTTCATGCCTTGCTCGGCTTCAGGCATGGCGCAGCCCAAGATGACGTCGTCGATCTCGAGCGGATCGAGCTGAGGCACGCGCTCCAGCGCCCCGCGGATAGCGACCGCCGCCAGCCCATCCGGACGAGTGCTAGCCAATGTCCCTTTGAAGGCCCGCCCGACCGCGGTCCGGACCGAAGAAACCACTACCACTTCGCGCATAGTATGACTCCTGTGCTCTTAAAAAGGCGTTGCCAGCATTGCCAGCGGCTCTCGCGAGCTTCTATCCCTACTGTTATTGTTTAACGTTCGCGGGCCGAATGTCCACCGCCTGTTTTACTTGCTCATGACAAATCTTTACCCCTGCCCGCCCACCTGCGTGTCAAACTAGAGAGCAATGGATCGCATTCTGGTGGTAGACGACGACGTCGAACTGTGCAACCTGGTCACCGAATACTTGGCGGGCGAAGGCTTTCAGGTGGAATGTGTGCACGACGGCGAGGCCGGCTTCAAGCGGGCCACCCAGAACGAGCACATTATGGTGGTGCTCGACGTCATGCTTCCGCGCATGAACGGCTTTGACGTGCTGCGCCGGATCCGCAGCGTGTCCAAGATTCCGGTGTTGTTGTTAACCGCGCGCGGCGAAGACGTGGATCGCATTGTTGGACTGGAGATCGGCGCGGATGATTATCTGGCCAAGCCCTTCAATCCCCGCGAGTTGGTGGCCCGGATCCGCGCCGTTCTGCGGCGAACTCAGGGCGAAGCCACCCCCGCGGTCGCCGAGGCCCTGCACGTGGGCGACGTCGAGCTCGACCCTGCGACGCGCAACGTGCGCTGCGCCGGCAAACCAGTGGACCTGACCTCGGTAGAGTTCAATCTGCTGGAAGTCTTGCTCCGCGAAGCCGGACGCGTAGTCCCGCGCGAGCGTTTGGTCAACGCCGTATTGAGCCGCAAATTTATGCCCTTTGATCGCAGCATTGATATGCACGTCAGCAAGGTGCGCAAAAAGCTCGGCGACAGCGAAGAGGGCGGCG
This sequence comes from Acidobacteriaceae bacterium, assembly GCA_025360645.1. GTDB lineage: Bacteria > Acidobacteriota > Terriglobia > Terriglobales > Acidobacteriaceae > JANYBT01. The sequence continues at coordinate 61,324 of JANYBT010000101.1, forward strand.
AACATATCAAGACCATTCGCGGGGTGGGCTACCTGTTCTCCCGTCCCCAGGAAAAGGGCGTGAAGTGAAGAGCCTTTTCCTCAGGATCTTCGTTTCGTTCGGGCTTGCCCACGCGCTTTTTCTGGTGTTGGCCATACTTGTCACCTATGCCGGGCGACCTGCGCGCGACAGTTCGGCAAGCCCTGAATTTTTACGCTCCACCGTTTTGCCGGAAGCCATCGAGGTTTTCAAGACTCGCGGACCGAAGGACGCGGCCGAGTATCTGGATAACGTAGCGACGCCACGCCACCTGCGTATTTTCCTATTCGATGCTGACGGAAACGAAGTTACCGGACGGCCGGTGCCGCCTTGGGCCGCGCAGATGTTTCGCACCGGCGCTCCCCACATCCACAATTGGATGGATCGCTTCATGCCCCCGCGCTCGATCAAGATTGCCGACCAGGCGAGTGGCGGCGGGATGGGACTGTTAGTGCAATATCCCGGAGAGAACCGCGTGCTGGGAGGACCTCACGGCCCTCCTGGGCTCGGGCTCGCCATCGCTGTTCTATCCTCCGGCTTGGTGTCGTTTCTGCTGGCCTACTATCTGACCAAACCGATCGTGCGCCTGCGTTCCGCGACCCATCGCCTGTCGGCGGGCGATTTGACCGCCCGCGCCGGCATCGGCTCAAACCGCGGTGGCGATGAGATCGCCGAACTGGTGCGCGACTTCGACACCATGGCCGGACGTCTGGAGAGTCTGGTCAACGCCCAATCCCGCTTACTCAAAGACATTTCCCACGAGTTGCGCTCTCCTCTGGCGCGCCTTAGTGTGGCCCTGGGATTGATTCGGCAGCGCACCGGCCCCGAGGTACAGACGTCCCTCGACCGCATTGAACTGGAGAGCACTCGCCTCAACGATCTCATCGGACGGCTGTTGACCTTGTCGCGCTTGGAAGGCAGTGCGGACGCTCCCGCTCGAGTGACCGTGAAGCTGGGGGATCTGGTGTGCGAAGTTGCCCGCGATGCCGAATTCGAAGCCCAGTCCCGAGGCTGCGAGGTACGCTGCGAGGTGGCGGAAGATTCCACGGTACAGGGCGATCCGGCGCTTCTTCGCAGCGCTGTGGAGAACGTAGTGCGCAATGCCATCCGCTACACCGGAGATGGTAGCGTGGTGCGAGTTACGGTAGCGCGCGGCGCTGGAGACCAAGCCGTGATTCGCGTGCTCGACAGCGGACCCGGTGTTCCAGCCAGCGAATTGGAAAATATCTTTCGCCCCTTCCACCGCCTGGATGACGCCCGCAACCGCGAAACCGGAGGCGTAGGTCTGGGACTCTCCATTACGGATCGCGCTATCCGGCTGCACGGCGGCACGGTGACTGCATCCAATCTTACTGATGGTGGACTTGCAGTCGAAATCCGGCTCCCACAGGCCTCGGGGTTTGCTCTTCCCGTGCATTCCTGATACACAAATAGATTCAGCCTTAACCTCTATGCGGCCCCCGTAGAACCTCGGACGGCACGCGTTGACACAAATCCGGAGAGAGAATTTTGAGAAAAGTTGCCGCCGTCCTTTCGTTCTTCGCACTGGCTATTCTGCTGCTCAACTGCGGCGGGTCTTCACGTCCTGCCGGCGTCTTGCTGGCCACCACTCAGGGCTCAGTCGGAATCGATTCGTTCGGCATTGATCTGAGCTCGGGCAACTTGACTCAAATCAAGACTCTGGCCGCCACCCAGACCACCCCCTCGGCGATCGTCATCGACCCCTCCGGCGCCAACGCCTTTGTCGCCGACAGCGGAACCAACTCCATCAGCGCCTACACCGTCAATTCCGATGGCACGCTCACCGCAGGCAGCACCTTCGCGGTGAAAGGAAGCACTCCCACTGCATTGGCGATTGACCACGCGGGAAAATTCTTGTTTGTCGCAAACCAGGCATCGAACAACGTCTCGGTGTTTTCGGTCCAGGGGAGCACTCTGTCGGAACTGGCCAATTCGCCGTATTTGTCAGGACTATTGCCTTCTTCGGTGACGGTCTCACCGGCAAATAATTACCTGTACGTCACCAACCAGACTGACAACACCATCACCGTTTACAACATCGCCAGCACCGGAGACCTGAGCCCGATTCCAGGTTCGCCATTCCCCACCGGCACCGCACCCTCAGGGTCCGCCATCGTGCCGCCCCAGAGCCTAACGACCGCCACCCAGACTTATTTGTACGTTGCGAATTCCGGGTCGAACAACGTCACCGCATTTCTGGTTTGCCTGACCAACATTACGCCGTGCACGGCAGCCGACGGCAGCCTGCAGACGCTTGCGCCAACTTCCATCTTTGCCGCCGGAATCGGCCCGGCAGCGATCGTGGTGGACCCCACCAGCAATTTTCTGTATATCGCCAACAAGACTTCCAACCAGATCTCCGGCTATCGCATCAACCAGGCCACTGGCGGTCTGACCAACCTGATCCCATTCACAGTCTCCAGCGGCATGAACCCGGTGGCGCTGGTGATCCATCCCGACGGCCTCTATATGTATGCCGCCAATATCAGCTCCGCCAATATCTCGGCTTACAAGATTCAAACTCAGAACGGCGCGCTGACCGCATTGACGCCTATATCGAGCGACCCTCAGCCTGCTGGCCTAGCCGTGAAGTAGCACCGGCACAATGCTGAGATGAAGGCGTGAACGCGATGAGGGCCGAACGGTCGAGGACATCGCGCCGGGGATTCACTCTTGCGGAATTGGTGGGATGGCGCTCAAGGTGGAATGACAAATACAAATTCCCCGACACTCCCCTAGGTCGGTACTTTCAAAATCAAATACCCGCCAATCAACCCGAAGAAAACATCGGGTGACCACGCCGCCATTGCGGGAGGCAACCAACTCAAATTCCCCATCGCTTCAAACAATCCTGAGACTGAGAGATAGACCACCGCAATCCCCACCGCAATCGCCACTCCCGTCACCGCGCCCTTCTTCCCGGCGGATAAGGCAAACGGAATGGCCAAAATCGCCATCACCAGCGTGATTACCGGATACGCCAGTTTCTTCTGCAACTGCACACGCAGCCGCACCACGTCGAATCCACTCTGCTGCAAGTCCTGAATGTACCGCCGCAACTCTTCAAAATTCATTTCCCAATACTGCTTAATCTCTTTCTTGAAGTAAGCGGGGGGCTCGGCCACTTCGGCAAAAGTCGCAACGTCGAACTCCTTGTACTGAGCGATCGCCGATTGATTCAGGTCGCGCTCCCACCCTTTTTCAAATACCCAACCCTGAATCCCGTCAGACCACCTGGCGGTTTCCGCATAGACCCGCTTCTTAATCGCGAACGTCTTGGGCTCAAACTCAAACACCGAAATGTTCCCAAAGGTATTCAGTTCCGGATCGAACACCTGGTAGTAGTAAATGTCCGAGTGTTGTCCGAAGATCCACTTGCGATCGGGGCGGAGGTAGGTCTGCGCCGGCTTGCCTTTGATCTGATTGCGCAACGCATCCTGCCGCTTGTTGGCATAAGGCAGGTAAAATTGATCGGAGAAAAACAGCGCTCCCGCCGCCATCGCTGAGGCCAGCAGCACCGGTACGATCAAGCGATAAATGCTGATGCCTGTGGCTTTGATCGCGGTGATCTCGTTCGAACGCTCCATCATCCCAAAGGTCACCAGCACAGTCAACAGCATGCTCAAAGGCAGGGTGTTGTAGAGAAAGTAAGGGGTGACATTCAGCAGATAGGACGCCACCACCAGCGGCGAGATCTGATTGCGCAAAATGTCGCCCAGCAACTCGAACAAAGTAAACACCAGCAGCAGCATCAAGAAGGTCGAGACGATCAAGGACAAATAAATGCCGAAGTCGCGCAGAACGTAATCGTCCAGAATCATCGGGAACCGCGCACTGAGCAGACGGAACCGCCGCGACGCGCGTTCATACGCTCCCTGCCGCACCGCCGCCCCGAAGATGGGCTCCCCTTTTGCCCCGGCACCCTTGAAGGGAGCGCTGAGCACGCGCAACCAATGCAAGTTAATCGGCCGCCGCTCCGCCCTCCACAGCAGCACCATCCCAACCACGAAAAACACTCCGTCCGCCAGCCACACTCCCAGGGCGGGCGACACTCGATTCTGCCGCGCCAGCGACACTCCTATCAGCGACACCGAGTAATAGCTAAACACCAGAATCATGGCCAGCACAAATCCCGTTGACTTGCCACCCTTTTTCGACGACAGCCCCAGCGGAATTCCGACCATCGCTAGCACCAGGCACGCGGTGGGAAGTGCGAAACGCCGGTGAAACTCAATCAGCTCCCACCGCTTTAAGATGGGCTCGGCGCGTCGAGATTGCTCCAGCAACATGGTCGTGGTCCGCTCGCCCAGCGCCGCACGTTCCCGCTCCTGCTTGGCTGGCGCCGGAATCTGGATAGGAATTTCGGTCGAGTCGAAAGTCGAGATCTGGTACTGGCCCGGGTTCTTCGGGTCCACCTCGTGAGTCGAGCCTTTTTTCAGGCGCAGGTGCAGAATGTCGGGCCCTTCGCTCACCAGCAGCCCCTGTTCCGCCAGCGTAATGCGCGGCGACGAGGCCACGCTGACATCCGCGATGAAGACGCCTTTCCACAACGCCGCTCCCGATGCGCCCTTTACGTCCTGCACATACAGCACCAGTTTGGGGAAGCCTTCGTAGAACACCCGCGGCTGCACTTCAAAGGAAGCTTGCGAAGTTTTCAGCCTGTCTTCCAGCCGGCCCAACGCCGCCAGCGACCGCGGCGCCAAGTACACGCTGTTGAACAACGCCAGGGCCCAGGCAAAGACCACGAAGATGGAGACCACCTTCAGAAATGTCCAAATCCCAATCCCACTGGCCCGCATCGCGGTGATTTCGCTATCCGCCGCCAACCGACTGAGTCCAATCAGGATGCCGATGAGTACGCTCATGGGAACGGTGTAGGTGAGCGCCACCGGGACGGTGAAGAAGAAGATTTCCGCCACGCTGGGCAGCGGCGCGCTGTTGCGCACTACCAGTTCGAGCAAACGTCCTAAGTCCCGGGTGAACAACACAAAGGTCAGCACCGCCACGCCAATCAACGCGTGCGATACTACTTCTCCCAGGATGTAGCGAGTCAGGATGCGCATTTACGACGAGGCCTTTTCGGAGTCTAGCACGCGGTCTGGTTAGCGGGCAGATCGCGGTCGCGCCACGGGCTTGGCTTCCTTCTTGGGCCGGACAGTCTTTTGCAATCCCGCCTTTTGGCCAGCCTGGCAGTCGTCGGCCGGGCGCCCAAATTGCGGGACTCAGCCTTCCCGCCTCGCGAAACTCCCTACCCTGCCCAACTTGGTACCCATCCCAATTCTGCGATTGCCCTTGCGCCCGTTTCTTGGCATAATCAAGAGGCTCTGGCGTCGTGCGGCACCTCGTCCTGCAACCTTGGGCAGTGCTGTCGAATACGCCCTCATGAACGTCTTATCGCGTATTTTTGAGCCAACCAGCAACCGCCGGTGGAACGAACTGGCCGGTCTGATGTTGTGCGTTTCCGCGCTCCTCCTCTTCCTCGCGCTCATTTCCTACTCCCCGCTCGATCCCTCGCTCAACAGCGCTTCGGTGCTGACTGGGTCGCGCGTAGCCCGCAACTGGATTGGCATTGCCGGCGCTTACACCTCTGACATTTTGTTGCAGAGCCTCGGCGTGGGCGCGTTTCTTCTCGCCCTGTTCGGCGTGGTACTGGGCATCCGCTGGTTCCGCTCCCGTAAAGCGCAAGACGCCTGGGCCAAGTCCCTCGGTGCGTTCTGGCTGGTGGTATTCGTCCCCGCCCTCCTCGCGCTCATGCCCGGCCAACTGCACTGGAAGCACGTCATCCCGATTGAAGGCCTGCTGGGACGCATCGTCGGCGATTTTCTCATCCACTACTTCAACCTCACCGGGGCCTACATTGTCTGCGCCACCTTTCTCGCTGCCGCCCTCTACCTGACCACGGCCTTTTCCTTCTCGACCATAGAACTGTGGAGGCCCACTCGCTTCGCCTTCATCGGCGCATTGCTCAGCCGTTACCACGACTGGAAGCAGGAGCGATTGAAGATCAGGCAATTGAAGGAACTGGAGCAGCGCCGCATTCAGAAGCCGGAAGTGAAGACGCAACTCGTGCAACGGCCCGTGGAGTCCTCCAAACCCGAAGCAGCCGCTGCCAAGCCTTCCACCAAGACCGGTATCGAACGCATGTTGGAGGAAGAGCGCCGCCGCGCTGGCGATGTAGCCTTCGACCCCGAGCCCGCTGTCGCCGAGCGTGCAGACCTGAACCAGAAGGCCAAGACCACGCTGCCCAAAATTGCCGGCATCTACAAATTGCCGCCTTCCAGCCTGCTCAATCGGCCTGACGAACAACAAGTCGTCAATGCCGACGGCCTAAAAGTGCTGGCCCAGGTGCTCATCGACAAGTACGGCGAGTTCGACGTCCACGGTCAGGTAACGCAAATCAATCCCGGCCCAGTCGTGACCACCTTCGAATTCAAGCCCGAAGCAGGCATCAAATACAGCCGCATCACCAATCTCACCGACGACCTGTGTCTGGCGCTCAAAGCCGAGAGCATTCTGATCGAGCGCATGGCGGGCAAGAGCACCGTCGGCATTCAGGTCCCCAACCACCAGCGCGAGATCATCTGGCTCCGCGAAAATATCGAGTCGCCAGACTTCATCGGCTCGAAATCGAAGCTGACCATCGCGCTCGGTAAAGATATTAACGGGCGCCTGGCGGTGGCCGACCTGGCGGGTATGCCCCACCTGCTCATCGCTGGCTCCACGGGCGCAGGCAAGAGCGTGGCGATCAACGCCATGATCATGTCGATCCTATACAAGGCGACTCCAGATCAGGTCCGCCTGATCCTGGTGGATCCCAAGCGCCTGGAGCTTGGCAACTACGAAGGTATTCCGCATCTGCTCACGCCCATCATCAACGAGCCAAAACTGGCTGCGAATGCGCTGCGCAACGCGGTCCGCGAAATGGAGCGGCGCTTGAAGCTCCTCGCTGAAAAAGGCGTGCGCAATATCGACCAGTACAATCGCTTGTTCGATGACGGGGGTACTCTGAATCTGTTCGGCGAGGTAGACCAGCCCAAGCCCTTGCCCTACATCGTCATCATCATTGACGAACTTGCGGACTTGATGATGCTCGACACCAGCAACGTGGAAGAGTCCATTACGCGGCTCGCGCAAATGGCGCGCGCTGTGGGCATCCACCTGGTGCTGGCCACGCAACGCCCTTCGGTGGATGTGATCACCGGGCTGATCAAGGCCAACTTTCCAGCGCGCATTTCGTTTCGGGTGGCGACCAAAGTAGATTCGCGCACCATTCTCGACGCCAACGGCGCCGAAGCGCTGCTGGGTAAGGGCGACATGCTCTACCTGCCCTCTGGGTCGGCGCGTGTGCACCGCTTGCACGCGGCCTTTGTCACCGAAAAGGAAATCGCCGCGGTCGTGGAATTCTGGCGCGCCCAGGGCTTGGCTCAATATCAGGAGGCCTTCCTCGAAGCCCCGCGCGGAGAACGCGAAGCGGGCTCAAGCGGTGATGGCGAGGAAGGCAGCGAAGAAAACGATCCCCTCTTCGAAGACGCCGTCCGACTGGTGCTGGAATTCGGCAAGGCCTCCACTTCCCTGTTGCAACGCCGCTTGCGCGTGGGCTATGGCCGCGCCGCCCATTTGATTGACCTGATGGAACGCGACGGCATTGTCGGTGCCCCCGATGGCCCCAAGCCAAGAGAAGTGCTCAAACGCCCCGACTGGTTCTCCGAAATCGAAGAGACCTCGCGCTAGTTCGCGTGCTGTCACGCCCTCTCTCCATAAATAATTCCCTCCGCCTGACTTGCTCTACCTGTTCGGATAGCCGCCCCTATCGGTTCCGATAGTCCCCAGTCCCTTTTCTTTAGCGGGCACTGTTTTTTTGCGTTCCCGGCAAATTGCCGCTCTACTATGCATCCATAGGAGTTCCGCGGCGCAATTAGCTCTTTCATGCACCGCCCAAGCCTTTCCTGACCCTGCGTTCTGCCCTTTCTTCATATGGCCAGCGAAATGCTTTCTCTTGGAATGGGCCCCCCGCCCTTGCGCTAACAAACTATCCGCGTCAGCGGCATTCACATTGGAGGAATTATGAAGAAGGAAACTCTCGTTCACCTGTTGGTTGTCTTGACCTGCACCATGTCCATGTCCGCATGGTCGCAGCCCGTTGTTTCCACCCCGGTCGCATCCGCCAACACCGGCCGTCTGGGACTCGCTCTCCCTGCATCCGAAGTCGTTCTGGATAATCTTCCGCAAGCCCCGTCCGGGTCAAGTCAACCCTTGCGCTATCACGATGTAATGGACGGCTTGACCGAGCAGCAGCGCGAAGCCCGCAGACAATCCGCTGCGTTCGGCACCACGGGCGCTTCACGAGGAACCTCCGAACCTGCAAGCTCGATCACAGCCCGGGACTCCGTCAGCGCCCTCAAGAGCTTTGCCGGCGCGGGCGAAAACGGCAGCACGCCCTCCGACATGGCCTTGGCCGTGGGCCCCACCTACGTTCTGCAAGCGGTGAACGACTCCGTTCTCGTCACCGACAAGAACGGCGTGATTCAGGCCGGGTACCCCAAGACCGCGCAGTCCTTCTTCGGCCTCTCTGCTTCCACCTACGTCACCGATCCACGAGCGTTTTACGATTGGGGCAATGCCCGCTTCGTCGTGATCATGCTGGAAGAAACATTTGCCGTGACCGGCAATCAGGGCTACCTGTTGCTGGCCGTCAGCAAGACCAATGACCCGCGCGGGGTCTGGTACAACTACGGCGCCACCTTCCAGATCGGCGCCACCGGCGAGTGCCCCGACTACCCCTCTCTGGGCAACGACCATACTCCCTGGATTGGCTCCGGCAAAGGAGGCATCTACATCGGCATCAACCAGTTCAGCAGTTGCAATCCTGGCAACAGCTTTATTCAGAACTACATGTTCATGCTGCCCAAGACCAGCCTGTACACCGGCGCTGGCTACTCCTACTGGATTCAGTCTGGTTTCAACGTAGGCGGAACTCTCGTGGACACGATTCAACCCATGAACGTGGCGGCGGCCTCGAACAACCCGCCCGCCGAGTTCATGGTGAACAGCTACAACCTCAACTTCGGCGGCGGCCAATGCTCCACCGGCTGCAATGGACTGGTGGTGTGGGCCGTCTCCAACCCATTCGGGTTCATCAGCGGCGGGACAAGTCCGGAATTCTCCGGCACCACCCTCGCCACCACCCACACCTACAAACTCTCCACCGGCGGCGACGAGCCCGGCTGCAACAACTGCATTGAGACCCTTGACACCCGCATCTCGGGCTCTGTGCAGTACAACGCCGGTTCCATCTTCGGCTCAATGGAGACCCAGGATCCGACCTTCCAGACTGGAGAAAACAGTCCGATCTGGTTTGAAGTGCATCCGGTCTTGGGCGCCAGCGATGCTCGCTGCGTCGGCACTTACGCCAACGCTTGCCCGGTCCTCGCCTCGGCGACGCTACGCCAGGAAGACTGCTTCCTCTGCGGGGGCTGGGCGTCTCACGGTTCGGCATTCTTTGGCACCCTGCAACCCGATCCCGAGAACAATCTGGTGATGGTTTACAACTACACCAGCCAGTCGTCGTATCCCGGCACGGCCTACACCTCTCGCCGGGTCAGCTACGGCGACAACCTGATGAACGGCGCCGGAATCTATCTCGTCAATGGCACCGCTTACTACAATCAGGGCCGATGGGGCGATTACACTGCAACCGCGCCCGATTTGAACTCGGGGCTCAACCCGTACATGTGGTTCTCCGGAATGTACTCCGATGCCAGTGGTAATTGGGCCACCCAAATCGGTAAGGCTGGCTACACCGCTCCCAACCAGGAGTAGAGTAAGCGACTGAGAAACATGCCAAGCCAGGGAGGCGGAGAAATCCTTCGTCTCCTTTTGGTTTTAAAGTATTGTCATCCTCGTGCGAAGACCTGCTTTCCTCGGCATCCCCCGCGTCCTCTGGTGCTCAATCCGCGCTTTACCCTGTAATACCCCGTTTCCCCTGTGGTTCAGCCTTTGCTCCACTTCCCCAAACGCACAAGTTTGTCACCCTGAGCGAAAAGCATTCCCATTCCAATGCTCTTTCCGTCCGCCCAACCAGCAAAGCCACAGCACTCCCCGTTCCAGCGTTACACTATTACGAGCCTTGGAGGCCCCATGAGTTCCGAAGAACTGCAAGAATTGCAAGAACATGCCGAGCATGCCGCGCACGACAAGAGTCTCGCCCCAGTCTCGCTCACCATGGCGGTGCTGGCCGTACTGGTCGCCACCGTCTCCCTGATGGGACACCGCACCCACACCGAAGAGCTTTTGCTGCAGAACAAGGTCACCGACCAATGGTCGTACTACCAGGCCAAGAATATCCGTCGCCACACCGATGAGTTGTTTGCCGACCTTACCGGCGTCGTGCAAACCGCCAATGCGGAAGGCCTGGCGAAGCTGCGCGAGAAATACACCGCCGAAGCCGACCGCTACCGCGACGAGCAAAAAGAACTCGAAGCCGAGGCCCGCAAACTGGAGCAGGAAACCACCCAGCAGCGCCGCCGCGCCGACCGCTTCGATCTCGGCGAAGTCTTTCTGGAAATCGCGTTGGTCATCACCTCCATCACCCTGCTCTCCGGCCGTAGGACTTTTTGGTTCATGGGGATCGTGATGGGCCTCGCCGGGATGCTGGTTGCAGTCTCCGCATTTCTCTAATCCTTGGGGTGCCGAATGATTTCGCTTTGTGGCGAGAAAGAAATGAGAAAGAAATGAGTGAAGCCGTTTGTTTAGGAGTATCCTGTGATTCCAGGCAGATGTCCCACAGCCCGTTCACATCTATGTCGCGGGACTTCAGGCAGCCTACATTCAGGCGGGTAGTAGTTTTATCATCGCGCAGCCGGCAACCAAGACCGCCTATCTATCGGGCATCAATGCCAGTGGGCTGGCGGTGGGTGGTTACTGCCCTTCCGGGCTGGTGGTGTGTAATGCGCTCTCAGGCGAGCATGGGTACACTTATGACGTAACCACCGGGACTATCACAACCATTGATTTTCCCGGAACAGTCAACACCACGACTGCCTACGGCATCAATG
>JANYBT010000134.1 GCA_025360645.1 Acidobacteriaceae bacterium
GTGCAGGGCGGATCGAGCCTCAGCAGCTTGGTGTTGACCAGTGGCACGGGCGGCGGCTTGGTGACCATTGAGCCCACCACGGGCACCGGCACAGACAATTTCAATTTGCCCACCTCGGCCGGAAGCAGTGGCGCACCGCTGCTTTCGGGCGGCGGGGGCACCGCGGCAATGACCTATGGAACGGTCACCAACAACAACTTTACGACATGGTTTGTGACCGGAAACACGAATTTTACCTCGGGTACGTAAAAGCGCTGACAGCTGGCCAATGAGCGGCTCCGTATCCTGAGCTGTGCGGCCGTCAGGTGGTCCGCGGCGGCGCAACACACACCTGCGGGGCCTTCGCCAGCGCGGTCGTGACCTCGGCGCCGATGCGGGCGAGTTGCTCGACGGTCATGCACTTCTGCATCGTCTCAAAAAGCTGGCGCTCCTCTTTGCGGATGTGAGCGGTGAGTTGCTGGGCGAAGTGATTCAGATCCGCCGCATTCATGGCGTGCGCAGAAGCCTTGGCGAAACCCTGCCGCAGGAGCGCGTGTTCGGCGATCAGGTCGTCCACCACGCCCCGCATGGAGTCAAACTGGCGCGCTTCCGGGAAAATGAATTGCTCTTCCGCCTGGAAATGGAGTTCGATCTCGATCTGCTGAGACAGCTCGATTTCCGCCTGCCATTGCTCGAGTTCGGCCACCGAGGAAAGCGAAGCGCGCTGGATTCGCACGCACAAGGCCAGCGCGTGCTGATGCTGACGGGATAAAGGGACGAGGTTGGGATCGCGCAACATGACGATTGGGTCGTGGGTCAGTTTGAATTCGGGCTTGCGCCCGACAATTTAATATCGCACGATTAGCGCATTAGGGGTGGGGAAGGTTCGCGGAGACGTAAAGTGGGTAGTGGATGGTGTGTTTAGCATCGGAGGTGGTTTCGTAAATGGAGTCGCGAGGAAGTCGGAGCCACGGGGGCTGAAGCCCTACACTTTTTGCGGGTTCGGGTGGCATGGCTGAAGCCATGCCCTTCCACTAAAACCTTTGTCTGAAGTTGTGCGCTTCCACGGGACCATGGCTTCGGGTGGCATGGTTGAAGCTGTGCCCTTCCACGGGACCATGGCTGGACCCTGGTCGAACTGCTTGCGCGGGTGAATTCAAAGTGACCCGCTACCGACGATTGCTATGATGCCACCGATGGCGGCGGCGCGTCTCGGCAGCGCTTTACTAATTGGTTGCAGCCATTGACAATGAAGAGTTGGGCCGCTGCGCCGGGGGCCGTCGTCAGGCTGCCGATGCAAGGGTCGCAGGCAATTGTTGCTATGGATTTCGAGGAGTCTTTCTATGCCCGCAACTGGTGAACTCATTCGCATGATGAATTACGTGGACGACATCGCCGCCACGCTTCGCCGCATTCACGCCAGCATCTACGCCATGACCACGGAGGAGAAAACGCGACTGGCCGATTACATGCGGCAGTCCGATCCCAACTACCTGTCAGTGGTGGAACAGCTTGAGCAGAGGGGAAAGTAGTGGCGGAGATCAAGACCATTGCCGTGATTGGGGCGGGGATAATGGGGCGCGGCATTGCCCACGCGGCTGCCCTGGGCGGGTACCGTACGGTGCTGGAGGACGTGCTGCCGGGATCGCTGCGCAAGGCCGAGGGGGAGATCCGCGGCACTCTCGACAAGGCGGTGGAGTTGGGCAAAGTCAGCGCGCCCGAGGCCGATGCCGCGTTCAAGCGATTGGAATATGCGGGCTCGGTGGAAGAAGCCGCCCGCGAAGCCGATCTGGTGATCGAGGCGGTGCCGGAGGAGATGGAATCGAAGATTGAGATCTTCACCCTGCTCGACAAGATCTGCCGTCCCAACACGATTCTGGCGTCGAATACGTCGTCGCTCAGCGTCACTGAAATTGCCAGCGTGACCTATCGCGCGAAAAACTGTCTGGGGATGCACTTCTTCAATCCCGTGCACAAAATGAAGTTGCTGGAGATTGTGCGGGCGCTGGAAACCACGGACGAGGCCCTGGCCGCCGCAGTGGAAGTGGGCAAGCGCATGGGAAAAGAAGTGGTGGTGGTGAAAGAAGCGCCCGGCTTCATCACCAGCCGCATCAATGCCATGATCGGCAACGAGGCTTTCTACATGCTGCAGGAAGGCGTAGCCTCCGCGGCCGACATTGATAAGGCGCTGAAACTGGGGCTGAACCATCCGATGGGACCATTTGAGTTGGTGGATCTGGTCGGGCTCGATACTCGTCTGCACATCCTGGAGTACCTGCATAAGGCGCTGGGAGAGAAGTTCCGACCGTCGCCGTTGCTGGTGCAGTATGTGAAAGCGGGAAGGCTGGGGCGCAAGTCGGGACGTGGAGTGTACGAGTATCCGGAACCGTCCAAAGCATAGGTCGGGGCTCGACTACGAGTTCTGGTAGTACGTATCCGCGCACCATATCGTTAGCTTAGTACGCTTGTCTCTTTGGACGGCTTGCCGGTGCGGGTGGCTGGCAAGCCTTTTTTGTTGGACGGCTTGCGGCGCTGCTCTCCCGCGGCCGGGCGCTGGCGCTCCCCCAAAAGCGGTTGCGGAACACGATGACGCGGATGCCGTCGGTCTGAGCATCCCTCCCCGCTATTCACGTGACATTCATCAGACATTCACCGTTTCTTAACACGAGCACTCTAGCCTCAGAGATGTCTTGATATTTATTCCCGTGACGAACTCGGAGGGCAATACAGATGAAGTTTGCGGCGAAGTTGTGCGCGCTTTTGTTGATGGCGACGATGGCACTGGTAGGACAGACCAGCACATCGCCTAAACCCAAGAAAGTAAGGCAAGCACCCGTGACGGCGGCGGACGTGCAGTCATTGAGAGATGCGCTGGCGGCGCAGCAGTCCGCTCTGGCGGCTCAACAACAGCAGATCCAAGCCTTGCAAAATGAACTCCGCGGCAAGGATCAAGCCGTGCAACAGGCGCAGACCACCGCTACCGACGCTTCGAGCAAGGTAGAGGCGGTCCAGACCCAGGCCAACCGGCAGCAGCAAACGGTGGGCGAACTGAAGAGCGACGTGACCGACATGAAGTCTACTCTCAGCAGCACCGCGCTGACCCTGCAAGAAACTCAAAAGACGATTGCAGAACCGCCCACATCCATCCACTTCAAGGGGGTCACCCTGACTCCCGGCGGCTTCGTAGCGGCAGAATCGGTGTATCGCAATCGCGCGCTGGGAGCGGACATCAACACTCCATTCAACTCGGTGCAATTGCCCGGGAGCAGCCAGAATGCGCTGTCCGAATTCTATGGTTCGGCACGGCAGTCGCGCATCTCGCTCTTAGGCGAAGGTAAGTTGAAGGACATGAAACTTACGGGATACTACGAAACCGATTTTCTGTCAGCGGCAACCACGTCTAACAACAACCAGAGCAACAGTTACAGCCTGCGGCAACGGCAGCTATGGGGACAGGTGGCGCTGGAGAATGGGTTGACGTTGACCGGCGGCCAGATGTGGAGCCTGGTCACCGAAACCAAACAGGGCTTGGACAACCGAAGCGAGGCGTTGCCCATGACCATCGACGCCCAGTACACGGTGGGCTTCAGCTGGGCGCGGCAGTATGGGTTACGAGTGACCAAGAACTTCAACAACCGCTTCTGGCTGGGGGCGTCGTTGGAGAATCCATCGACCACTTTCGCGGCGCATGGAAACGCTGCGAACTTTCTTCTCGGTGGGCCCGGCAATGGTGGCGGCCTATACAACCCTACTGCCAATTACTCGTTTAACGCTATGCCGGACGTGATCGTCAAGGCCGCGTTTCAGCCTGGATTTGGCCACTATGAGGTCTTTGGCATCTTCAGCCGGTTCCGGGACCGAGTGTTCCCGTGCGGAGAGCCGCCAGCCAATTTGAGCTTGTGCAGCGGGGGAGTTTCGTCCGCGGCGGGAGCGTACAATGACTCGAAGAACGGCTTCGGATTGGGCGGCAATGCCCGGATCACGCTGCATAAGCAACTGGATCTGGGAGTGCATGTCCTGGGTGGAAACGGGGTAGGACGGTACGGTACGAGCGGACTTCCGGATGCGACCGTGCACGCCGATGGAACCCTGGCGTTGCTCCGCAGCTACCAGGGTCTGGCTACCATCGAGTGGCACAAGCCGAAGTATGACGTGTATCTGAACGCGGGCGCAGAGTATGTCGGCCGCAATTCGCAGATTGACGCTGTCTCGTTGAAGGCAGTGGGTTATGGCTCGCCGCTCAATGTTACGACGGGATGTTATTCGGAGACGCTACCCAGCAGCACCGGGTTTGGAGCCGGGGGCTTGTCGAATTGCACCGCCGACACGCGCAACCTGATCGAGGGCACATTTGGTTTCTGGTACCGCATTTACAATGGCCCAAAAGGCCGGTTGCAGATGGGGCCGCAGTACTCATATGTCACCCGCAACACCTGGCGAGGAACAGGCGGCACACCCCACGGAATCGACAACATGGTGCTCACGTCCTTCCGTTATTACTTACCGTAGGCCGTAGAATACTGGTTGTTTAGCGTGGCATGTAAAGAACTCACCTCGGCATTGGGAACTTTCCCTGGTGCCGGGGTGACGAGTTCTTATGATGGTTGGGCTAGAACGTATGGAAATAGATTGGTCGGGGAGACCCATTGTAGGCCGTGTTGTTCCCTTCCATTTGAGCTAAGAC
>JANYBT010000136.1 GCA_025360645.1 Acidobacteriaceae bacterium
CTTGTGTCCGCGCCACACCAGCAACATCGAGATTAGGAGAGGGAATGAGCCATGCCCCGAGAGATTGTGACTTTACAGTGCGGTGATTGCAAGAACCGGAATTATTCGACGACAAAAAACCGGAAGACGAAACCTGACCGGCTGGAGCTGAAGAAGTTCTGCCGGAAGTGTCGGAAACACACGCCGCACAAAGAAGTTAAATAAGAATTTTGTAATTGGGTAATCGGGTAATTTGGTAATTGAAAACCAAAACCGAAGGCCCAAAGCGCGAGTAACGTGGGTTGCATTTTAAATTACAAAATTACAAAATTACCCAATTACAAAATTGGGTTTTTTAGGGGCGTAAGCTCAACGGCTAAACTGTCGGTCTCCAAAACCGAACTTGGGGGTTCGAATCCCTCCGCCCCTGCCATATATTGAGGAGCGCCGGGTGAAAGCGCGACGTAGAAAGAAAGTGGAGAGCAGGACGCTATGCCAACAGCCGTAGAACAGAACGCATTAACGACGACCATCAAGTCGTGGCCGGAGCAAACGAAGAATTTTTATAACGATGTGCGGACGGAGATGAAAAAAGTCACCTCGCCGCCGCTGAAGGAAGTGCAAGCCACGACTGCGGTGGTGGTGATCACAGTATTTTTGTTCGCGGCCTATTTCTGGGCTGTGGATCTGGTGGTCAGTGCCAGCGTGGACAAGATGTTCCGCTATTTTTCGCACAAATAGCGCGGTTGGGCTGAGCCAGAAAGAAGCCTTTTTTGAAGAAGCACACTATGCCGGAAGATGAAAAGAACGAGGCCCTAGCCAGCGAGGACACAACCCCGCCGGTGGCCGAACCGCCCTCCGAGGAAGCTGTACCGGCCTCTGAGGAAGCTGTACCGGCCTCTGAGCCGCCCAAGAACCCGAACATGAAGTGGTACATCATTCATGCCTACTCGGGCTTTGAGCGCAAGGTGAAGGAGTCTCTGGAGTCGCGAGTGCAGGCCTTCGGGCTGCAGGACCGCATTGGCACGGTGCTGATTCCGACCGAGTCGGTCACCGAAGTCCGCGGTGGCAAGAAATACACCAGTGAGCGCATGTTCTATCCCGGCTACGTGCTGGTGGAAATGAACATGGACGATCACGTTTGGCATGTGGTGAAGTCCACGCCTCGCGTGACCGGGTTTGTGGGCACCGGACAGCAGCCGACGCCGCTCTCCGAGGAAGAAGTCAGCCACATCGTGTATCGCGTGGCCGACAGCAAAGACAAGCCCAAGCTCAAGGTCAAGTTTGAGAAGAACGAACCGGTGCGAATCACCGAAGGGCCGTTTGCCACTTTTACCGGGGTGGTGGACGAAGTGAACGAAGACCGCGAGACCGTGAAAGTGATGGTCACCATCTTCGGTCGCTCCACTCCGGTCGAGTTGGAATTTGGGCAAGTAGAGAAAGTAGCGTAGCGGTTTCGAGTTTCAAGAAAGTTAGTCCTGAGAGACTGGGCCGAAAATCCTAGACCTGGGCTGGGGACGGGAAAGAGATCATGGCGAAGAAGGCAACAGGTTCGGTAAAGCTACAGATTGCGGCGGGCAAAGCGACGCCGGCGCCTCCAGTCGGCCCGGCATTGGGCCAGGCTCAAATCAACATCATGGAGTTCTGTAAACAGTTCAACGCCCGTACCGGCGCCAAGGAACTGGAAGGACTCATTATCCCGATCGTGATCACGGTCTACAGTGACCGCTCGTTCACTTTCATCACCAAGACGCCGCCAGCTTCGATTTTGTTGAAGCGGGCCGCGGGCATTGCCAAAGGCGCCGCCACTCCCAACAAAGACAAAGTTGGCAAAGTGACCGCCCAGCAAGTCGAAGAGATCGCAAAGCAGAAGATGCCGGATTTGAACGCGGCCTCGGTGGATGCGGCCATCCGCAGCATCCGCGGCACGGCGCGCTCGATGGGCATTGAAGTCATTGGGTAAGCGGTAGATTTTGTAATCGGTCGAAAATACTACGGCTCATCGGATCAAGGATGCGCGGTGGGAGACGAGGAAAGCATGAGAAAAACAGGCAAGAACATCACTCAGGCGCGGAAATCAGTGGAAGATCGTTCGTATACTCTCCAGGATGCGGTTCCGCTGCTCCAGAAAGTCAAGTACGCCAAGTTTGACGAGACCGTCGAAATCACGCTGCGTCTTGGCGTCGACCCCAAACACGCAGACCAGATGGTGCGAGGCACCGTCGTTCTGCCTCATGGACTGGGAAAATCTAAAAAAGTCCTGGTCATCGCCACTGGCGACAAGATTCGCGAAGCGGAAGCGGCGGGCGCTGATTTCGTGGGCGGAGAAGAAATGGTCGACAAGATCCAGAAGGAAAACTGGACCGACTTCGACGCATTGATCGCCACCCCCGACGTCATGAAGTCGGTGGGACGGCTGGGTAAGATTCTGGGTCCCAAGGGCCTGATGCCGAATCCCAAGACCGGCACCGTGACCTTCGACGTCGGCAAGGCCGTCCTGGAAGTGAAGGCCGGCAAAGTCGAGTTCCGTACCGATAAGACCGCGTTGGTGCACGTTCCGGTGGGCAAGATCTCGTTCCCGCCTGAGAAGCTGATTGACAACGCGACCACGGTGATCACTAGCGTGGTGAAGGCAAAGCCGACCGTGGCCAAAGGCAAATACATCAAGAGCTGCTACTTGAGTTCGACCATGGGTCCGGGGATCATGCTTGACACCTCCTCGATTGAGACCGCAGCCAAGGCGTAGCGGATGGATTTTCCCGGTGGCCGAGGCTGCCGCTTAGCGATTTTTGAAAGGGACGGAATATGGCGGTTACCCGAGCAAGAAAAATTGAGCAGGCGGAGAATCTCAGCAGCGAGCTGAAGAATGTCTCCAATGTGATTATTGCCACCTACAGCAAGCTGACAGTGGCGAAGGACTTCGAGCTGCGCAAGGCCCTGCGTGGAGTGGGCGCCAAGTACCGGGTGGTGAAGAACACCATCGCGGAACGGGCGGGCGAAGGATCGAAGGTGGCCGACGCCCTCAAGGACTTGAAGGGCGTGACCTCCATCGCCTACACCGAGGGCGACCCAGTGGCGCTGGCCAAGGCCTTGGCGAAATATGCCAAAGACAACCCGGAATTCAGCTTCAAGGCGGGCATGGTGGAAGGCCGCCTGATTACCGCCAAAGAGATCGCAGCCCTGGCCACCATGCCGTCCAAGCATGAGCTGATGGCCAAGCTGCTGTTCATGATGAACGCGCCGGCGCAGCGCTTGGTGACGGTGATGAATGCCGTCGGCCGCAACCTGGCCGTGGTGGTGGACCAGGGCGTCAAGGAAAACAAGTTTAAAGAGGCTTAGGCCTCGACTTGGCGATTGCCAAGTCGCAACAGTTTTGGGGCGGTGAGAGCCGCCCGAAAGAGTTGGTTATCAGCAAGTCAGGGGTGGCGCGGCGCGAAGTCTCCTGCGTTGTCTGGCGCGGAGAGGGAAGGCCTGGTCGCAATGGAAACCTGGCGGAGGGATAACAAAAATCAAACCTGATCACAGGATTATTGGAGAACTCACATGGCAGATTTACAGCAGTTGGAAGAGTCAATCGTAGGGTTGTCGTTGCTTGAGGCGGCGGAACTGGTGAAGAAGCTGGAAGAGCGCCTCGGCGTCTCGGCGGCTGCGGCCGCTCCGGTGATGATGGCGGGTGGCGGAGCCGCGGCGGCAGCACCGGTGGAAGAGAAAACCGAGTTCACCGTGGTGCTGACGGCTGTGGGCCCCAACAAGATCAACGTGATCAAAGCCGTCCGCGAGATCACTTCGCTCGGGTTGAAGGAAGCCAAGGACCTGGTCGATGGCGCTCCCAAGCCGGTGAAGGAAGGCGTGTCGAAAGACGAGGCGGAGAACATCAAGAAGAAGTTCGTCGATGCCGGTGCCACTGTGGAAATCAAATAATACGGCTGGGACGGCTGAAAACCGCCGTCCTACCGCGTTTTTCCCCGGGGCTGCAAAAATTTGCGGCTGTCGCATTTTTGGGCAATTCGGGACTGGATGAATCCAGCAGGGTAGTGTTATCATCAACATATCATTACGGGCAGGTAAACTTCGGGGCGGCATTGGCGAGGCATAGGCGGGCATAGCCAAAGGCCGTCGGCAGCAGAGCGGGATGTCTCGCGGGCGACGAGACTGGAACAGGCTTCAGAAAACTGGCGCACAGATATAAATTTTCAATGAATTGAGCGTCGCATTTGGCGCCTGGGGAAGCTCTTGCTCCCGGGAGCCTTTGCCTTTTTGCCTAGCGCCCTGTCCCAGTTGGCTCCCGCCAGCGTAGTGATCTAGCAGCCGTGTCCGACCACCCATTGCGCCAGTCCGGCCGATGGTAAGAAGCGGTGAGCACATGTCGCGGTCAGCGCGACCGAAAGTTTGGAGTCTCACAATGGCAAAGAGTATCACCCTCCGCAAGCGTTTTGATTTTTCCAAGATTCCCGCCACCATCCCGATTCCGAACCTGATCGAGGTTCAGAAGCGGTCCTATGAGCGCTTCCTGCAAATGGACCGGCTGCCCAGCGAACGCGAGGACGGCGGCCTGCAGGCAGTGTTCCAGTCGGTATTCCCCATCACCGACTTCCGCAACGTATCACAACTCGAGTTTGTGGATTACGCCATCGGCAACTGGGAGTGTAAGTGCGGCCACTTGAAGGGCCTGCACCACTTGCGGACCACTTGCAAAAACTGCGGAAACACCGTCATTACGGACCCCTTTCATCCCGGCGAAGTGCTCTGCACCAAGTGCGGCACCTACAACGCCAACACGCCCGATTTCTGCAACAAGTGCGGCGACCCGGTGGGCCTGCAGTTGAAGTATGACGTGGCGGAATGCGAAGAGCGTGGCATGACCTACTCCGCCCCCCTCAAGGTCACCATGCGGTTGACCATCTGGGACAAAGACGCGGCCACAGGCAACCGTTCCATCCGCGACATCAAGGAACAGGAAGTGTTTTTTGGCGATGTCCCCCTGATGACGGAGAACGGCACGTTTATCATCAACGGCACCGAGCGCGTGATCGTGAGCCAGTTGCACCGCTCTCCGGGCGCGTTCTTCGAAACCGCCAGCAATCGGACTTACTTCCTGGGCAAGATCATTCCCTACCGCGGCTCCTGGGTCGAGTTCGAATACGACCACAAGAACATTCTGTACGTCCGCATTGACCGCAAGCGGAAATTTTTGGGAACCATTTTCCTGCGCGCGCTGGGGCTGCGTTCCAGCGAAGACATTCTGCGCACTTTCTACACCGTGGACCGGCTGACCATCCGCGACAAGAAGCTGCACTGGGTGGTGGCGGATGCCGACAAGACCACCAGCCTGCTGGGCATGAAGCTGGCCCACAGCATCAAGAACAAGGCCGGAGAAGAAGTGGTGCACTCCGGACGCAAGATCAATGCCGCAGCCCTGAAAGACATTCACAAAGCCAAGATTGGCGAGATCGAAATCGATGTCACCGATCTGGAAGGCGCATGGGTGGCCGGCGACGTGGTGGACACCACCACCGGCGAAGTGCTGCTCGAAGCGAACTCGGAAGTCACCGCCGACAAGATCTCCAAGATTCTGGAGACGGGCGTGGTGGAGATGAGCGTGTTCTTCCCCGAACGCGACGACGTGGGAACGGTCATCAAAGAGACCCTGCGCCGCGACTCGGTAGCCACTCCGCAGGAAGCGCTGATTGAAATTTACCGCAAGCTGCGACCGGGCGATCCGCCGACGCTGGACACCGCCACGGCGCTGTTCCAGGGCATGTTCTTTGATCCGCGAAAATATGACTTCTCGCGGGTGGGCCGCCTGAAATTCAACATCAAATTGTTTGAAGACGAAAGCGCCACCAACCTGGAGCAGCGCACGTTGGACCCCAAGGACTTCTACGCGACCATCGGCTACCTGCTCAAGCTGCGCAAAAATATCGGTACCGTGGACGACATCGACCATTTGGGCAACCGGCGTGTACGCGCGGTCGGCGAGTTGATGGAAAACCAGTTCCGCATCGGACTGGTGCGGATGGAACGCGCCATCAAGGAAAAGATGAGCGTGTACCAGGAAATGTCGACCGCCATGCCGCATGACTTGGTCAACGCCAAGCCGGTGATGGCCGCGATCCGCGAGTTCTTTGGTTCCTCGCAGCTCTCGCAGTTCATGGACCAGACCAACTCGCTGTCGGAAATCACCCACAAGCGGCGCTTGTCCGCGCTGGGGCCGGGCGGTTTGTCACGCGAACGCGCCGGATTCGAAGTGCGCGACGTGCACCCCACTCACTATGGGCGAATTTGTCCGATTGAAACGCCGGAAGGCCCGAACATCGGCCTGATCTCGTCGCTGAGTTGCTATGCGCGGATCAATGACTACGGCTTCATCGAGTCGCCCTATCGCAAGGTGAAGAACGCGCGGGTGTTGGACTACATCAACGTGGTCAACGCCGGCGACGGCGCCTGCAAGACCGGCGACCACATGGAAAAGAGCGAGGCGGAGAAGCTGAATGCCGACCTGCGCGAGCGCCATAAGAAGCCTATGGAGATCGAGCCCTTCTCCTTCTATCTGTCAGCGTGGGAAGAGGACCGGCACGTGGTGGCGCAGGCGAACGTGGAACTGGACGACAAAGGCCGGATCGCCGCCGAATTGGTGAATGCCCGGAAAGCCGGCAACTTTGTGCTGGTCAACCGCGAAGATGTGGACTATATCGACGTCTCCCCGAAGCAGTTGGTTTCGGTGGCGGCGTCGCTGGTGCCGTTCCTGGAGCACGACGATGCCAACCGCGCCCTGATGGGCGCCAACATGCAGCGCCAGTCGGTGCCGTTGTTGCGGCCGCGGGCGCCCATCGTCGGCACCGGCATGGAAGGCGTGACCGCACGGGATTCCGGCGGCGTCGTGTTGGCCCGCCGTAACGGATTCATCGATTCCGTGGATTCCGAGCGCATTATTGTGCGCGTCGAAGGCGAACACCATCCCACTCAGCTTTCGCGCGAGGTGGGCAGCGACATTTACACCCTGACCAAGTTCAAACGTTCGAACCAGAACACCTGTATCAACCAGAAGCCGATTGTCCGCAAAGGGCAGCGCGTGGTCAAGGGGCAGGTGATTGCGGACGGGCCTTGCACCGAGTTTGGCGAGTTGGCGCTGGGACGCAACGTTCTGGTCGCCTTCATGCCGTGGCGCGGCTACAACTTCGAAGATGCCATCCTGGTCTCCGAGAAGATGGTGAAAGAGGATTACTACACGTCGGTGCACATCGAGGAGTTTGAGCTTGAGGCGCGCGATACCAAGCTGGGGCCGGAAGAAGTGACGCGCGACATCCCTAACGTCAGCGAAACGATGCTGCGCAACCTGGATGAAGCGGGCGTCATCCGCATCGGCGCAGGAATCAAGCAGGGCGACATTCTGGTGGGCAAAGTCACGCCCAAGGGCGAAACTCAGCTCACCCCGGAAGAAAAACTGCTGCGAGCCATCTTCGGCGAAAAGGCCGGCGATGTGCGCGACGCTTCGCTGTATTGCCCTCCGGGGATCGAGGGCATTGTGGTCGACGTGAAGATCTTCTCGCGCAAGGGTCAGGAAAAAGACGAGCGCGCCAAGACCATTGAAGGCCAGCAGATCGCCAAGCTGGAAAAGAACTTCTCCGACGAAATCCGGATTCTGACCGACGAACGCTTGAAGCGTCTGGAAGGCCTGCTAGGCAACAAGGAAGTTCAGGCCGACCTGCACGACGAGCGCACCAACAAGCGCTTGCTGACCAAGGGCCTGTTGCTGGATCGCGATGCCATTGAGCGCATCTCGACCCGTAACTTGAAGCGCATCAAGTACGCCGACAAAGACCCGCGGGTGAACGAGCAGATCGACGAGATCGAGGAAATGACCTCGCGCCAGATCGATGTGCTGAAGAAGATCCTGAACGAGAAAAAAGACAAGCTGACCAAGGGCGACGAGTTGCCGCCGGGCGTCATCAAGCTGGTCAAGGTCTATATCGCCATGAAGCGCAAACTGAGCGTTGGCGACAAGATGGCGGGCCGACACGGCAACAAGGGCGTGATCGCGCGCATTCTGCCCGAAGAGGACATGCCCTACCTCGACGATGGAACGCCGGTGGAAATCGTGCTGAACCCACTGGGCGTACCCAGCCGTATGAACGTTGGACAGATTCTGGAAACCCACCTGGGATGGGCCTGTCACGAAATCGGCGGCAAGATCACCGAGATTCTGGCCAACAACACCCGCACCGACGCGATTCGCCGCGAACTGAAACTGTTGTTCAAAGACACCGCCTTGGCCGACGTCATCAACGACCTCAGCGAAGACGAATTGGAGTCGGTGGCGCCTACTTTGACCAAGGGTGTGTACATCGGATCGCCGGTATTTGACGGCGCCCGCGAGTCGGAAATCAAGGCCCTGCTGGAACGTTCCGGGCTGCCCACTTCCGGCAAGACCTACTTGCATGACGGCATGACCGGCGAACAGTTCGAACAGCCAATCACCGTCGGGTACATCTACATGCTGAAACTGTCGCACTTGGTGGACGACAAGATCCACGCCCGTTCCATCGGACCGTACTCGCTGATTACTCAGCAACCGCTGGGCGGCAAAGCGCAGTTCGGCGGCCAGCGCTTCGGAGAAATGGAAGTCTGGGCGCTGGAAGCGTATGGGGCTGCGTTCATTCTGCAGGAGCTTTTGACTGCCAAATCGGATGACGTCTACGGCCGCACCAAGATCTATGAGGCCATCGTCAAGGGCGAGGCCGCCATGGAACCGGGCGTCCCCGAGTCGTTCAACGTTTTGATTCGCGAATTGCAGTCGCTCTGTCTGGACGTCGAGTTGATCAAGGCGGCGGAGAAGAAACCGGCTGCCGCCGCGGCGGACTAGCGACACCGACCCGGCAGGAAAAGTTCTGCCGCAAGAGTTTTTAGGACCGTTCCGGACGGTAGGCGCTCTCGACCGATACGGAACATACACACTGGCACTGGCCACTCATAACTGGCCGCTGCTTTGAGAGCAGGAAAGCGGAGGACCACTTGTTTCGTCAGAGCCCGTTTGAATTGACAAATCCGGTAGCAGACTTCGACGCCATCCGTATCAGCCTGGCCTCGCCAGAGAAAATCCGCAGCTGGTCGCACGGGGAAACCACCAAACCCGAGACCATCAACTACCGCACCTTCAAGCCGGAGCGGGACGGGCTGTTCTGCGCCCGCATTTTCGGTCCGGTGGCGGATTGGGAATGTCTTTGCGGTAAATATAAGCGGATGAAGCATCGCGGCGTGATCTGCGACAAGTGCGGCGTCGAAGTTACGCTGTCCAAAGTCCGCCGCGAACGTTTGGGGCATATCGAACTGGCCTCGCCCTGCTCGCACGTCTGGTTCTTCAAAGGACTCCCCAGCCGCATTGGCCATCTGCTCGACATCTCCCTTCGCGACCTGGAGGCCGTGCTCTACTTCGAGGCCTACGTGGTGGTGGAGCCGGGCGACGCGCCGGTCAAAGAGCGCGAAGTCATCAAGGATGAAGCCAAGTTCCGCGAACTGGACCAGCAGTACCGTCCTGCCGGCTTCAAGGCCATGATGGGCGCGGAAGCCATCAAGGAACTGTTGAAGCGGGTCGATATCGAAGGGCTTTCGGTGGAACTGCGCGAGAAGATGAAGACCGAGACCTCGCTGCAAAAAAAGCTCAAGTACACCAAGCGTCTGAAAGTCGTCGAAGCTTTCCGCAAGAGCGGTAACAAGCCGAGCTGGATGATTCTGGATGTAATCCCGGTGATTCCGCCGGAACTGCGCCCGCTGGTTCCACTGGATGGCGGACGCTTTGCCACATCCGACTTGAATGACCTGTACCGTCGCGTCATCAACCGCAACAACCGGCTGAAAAAGCTGATGGATCTGCACGCTCCTGAAGTCATCGTGCGCAACGAAAAACGCATGTTGCAGGAAGCCGTGGATGCGCTATTTGACAATGGACGCCGGGGCCGCGTGTTGCGCGGGGCCAACAATCGCCCGCTCAAGTCGCTCTCCGACACCCTGAAGGGCAAGCAGGGCCGCTTCCGCCAGAACCTGCTGGGCAAGCGCGTGGACTACTCGGGACGTTCCGTAATTGTGGTTGGTCCCGAACTCAAGCTGCACCAGTGCGGCCTCCCCAAGAAAATGGCGCTCGAGCTGTTCAAGCCGTTCATCTATCACCGCTTGGAACAGACCGGCAACTGCACTACCATCAAGCAGGCGAAGGAGATGGTGGAAGCGCAGGAGCCCATCGTCTGGGACATCCTCGAAGAGGTCACCAAAGACCATCCCGTGCTGTTGAACCGCGCCCCAACCCTTCACCGCCTGGGCATTCAGGCTTTTGAACCGGTGCTGGTGGAAGGCAAGGCGATCAAGATCCATCCTCTGGTGTGCACGGCGTTCAACGCAGACTTCGACGGCGACCAGATGGCGGTGCACATTCCGCTGTCTCCCGAAGCGCAGGTGGAAGCCAGTGTGCTGATGCTGTCTTCGCACAACATTCTGTCGCCCGCCTCCGGCCAGCCCATCACCGTGCCCACGCAGGACATGGTTTTGGGAATCTACTACCTGACCAAAGCCAAGCCTGGAGCCAAAGGCGAAGGCCGCGCGTTCGCCAACATTGACGAAGTGTTGCTGGCGCTCGAAGCCGGCGCCTTGGAAACACTTTCCCCCATCCGCCTGCGCCACAGCGGCGAAGTGATCGATTTAACCACCGCCTATGACGATCAGGACCTGATGCACACCGAGCCCGTGATGTTGGAACGGGGATATCTGAACACTACGGTCGGGCGCGCCATCCTCAACGACCATTTGCCCGAAGGTATGCCGTTCATCAACGGCCTGCTTAAGAAAAAGGGTATTGGCCAACTGGTCAACTACACTTACTTGCGCTTTGGCCTGGAAACTACGGTCAAGATGCTCGATGGCATCAAGGATCTCGGCTTCAAGTTTGCCACCCGCGCTGGTCTTTCCATCGGGATTGACGACATGGTCATCCCCGACAACAAGCGCACCCTGGTCCGCGAGGGAGAGAAACAGGTGGTCAGCGTTCAGCAGCAGTATCTGGATGGCGCCATCACCAACGGCGAGCGCTACAACAAAGTGATTGAAATCTGGTCGGGCATCACGGAAAAAGTTGCCGATGAAATGTTTGGTCAGATGCAGCAGCGCGACAAAGAAGGCGGCCTGAATCCGATTTACGTCATGGCCGACTCCGGCGCTCGGGGATCCAAACAGCAGATCCGCCAGCTCTCCGGCATGCGCGGTTTGATGGCCAAGCCTTCCGGCGAGATCATCGAGACCCCCATCACCGCGAACTTCCGCGAGGGGTTGACCGTGTTGCAGTACTTTATTTCGACCCACGGCGCTCGCAAGGGCCTGGCCGATACCGCGCTGAAGACCGCCGACTCCGGCTACCTCACCCGTCGTCTGGTGGACGTGGCGCAGGACGTGATCATCAGCGAATACGATTGCGAAACCGTGGACGGCATCTACGTCTCCGGTATCGTGGAAGCGGGCGAAATCATCGAACCCCTTCGCGACCGCATTGTGGGCCGCGTCTCGCTGGAGAAAATCAGAGACTACGATGGCAACGTCATCGTGGATATCAACCAGGAAATTACCGAAGACTTGGCTGGAGCCATTCAAGCGGCCGGAATCGAGCGGGTGAAAATCCGTTCGGTGCTGACCTGCGAATCCAAACGCGGTGTCTGCGTGATGTGTTACGGCCGCAACCTGGCCTCGGGCCGTCTGGTCGAACTGGGCGAAGCCACCGGAGTGATCGCCGCGCAGTCCATCGGTGAACCGGGAACCCAGCTCACCATGCGTACCTTCCACATCGGTGGTACCGCATCGCGAGTCTCGGAGCAGTCTCGCCTGGAAGCCAAGACCAACGGGGTGGCGCGCTTCATCAATCTGCAAACCGTCAAAGCGAAGTCGGGCGATCTGGTGGTGATGAACCGACAGGGCTCGATCGCGGTGATTGACGAAAAGGGCCGCGAACGCGAGCGCTACTCTGTGGTCTACGGCGCCAAGCTCAAATTGACCGAAGGGGATGCGGTCAAGCTGGGCCAGGTTCTGGTCGAGTGGGATCCTTACACCTTCGCCATCCTGACCGAAATTGGCGGTGCGGTGCAGTTCAAAGACTTGCAGGAAGGGGTCACCCTCCACGAAGAAGTGGACGAAGTCACCGGCCTGTCGCGCCACGTCGTGGCCGACTCGCCCGACGAGAAGCGCCAGCCTGCCATCGTCATCAAGGGCAAGAGCAGCAAGCGTTACCTGATGCCGTCGCGCGCCCACTTGATGGTGCAGGACGGGGACACGGTGTTCCCGGGCGATGTGCTGGCCAAGATCCCGCGCGAAACCACCAAGACCAAGGACATCACCGGTGGTCTGCCTCGTGTGGTCGAACTGTTCGAAGCCCGCAAGCCCCGCGAGACCGCCGTCATCAGCGAAATCGATGGCGTGGTCCGGTTTGGCGAAGTCGCCAAGGGCATGCGCAAACTCTACGTGCTCGCCGACAATGGCACAGAAAAAGAATACTCGGTGCCACGCGGCGTTCACATCAATGTGCAGGAGGGAGAACGGGTCCGGGCGGGCGAGCCGCTCATGGATGGTCCGCTCAATCCCCACGACATTCTCGCCGTGCTGGGAGAAAAGGAACTGCAGTCGTACCTGGTTAACGAAATCCAGGAAGTGTACCGGCTGCAGGGCGTGAACATCAGCGACAAGCACATCGAAGTCATCGTGCGTCAGATGATGCGTTGGCGCAAGGTGGAAGATGTGGGCGACACCAAGTTCCTGCTCGAGCAGCAGGTGGATCGCTTCCACTTCCAGGATGAGAACGACCACGTGATCGCGCAAGGTGGGAAGCCGGCAACCGGCCGTCCGCTGTTGCTCGGCATCACCAAGGCGTCGCTCTCGACCGATTCGTTCATCTCTGCGGCGTCGTTCCAGGAGACCACGCGCGTGCTCACCGAAGCCTCCATTCAGGGAGCGGTGGACCACTTGCGCGGACTGAAAGAGAACGTCATCGTGGGCCGCTTGATTCCCGCCGGCACCGGCATGGAGTATTACCGCAACGTGCGCTTGTCTCCCGAAATGGAGCAGGCGGCTTCGAAGGTGCAGGAAGAAGTTTCTGCCGCTTACGAAGAAGCTGAGCGCGCGCTGGAACTGATGCGTCACGAAGGCGAAAACGAAGAGTGGGCGGCGGAGTAACAACAGGGGTCTATATTCCGGGGCGACCAAGTGTCGCCCCTTCTTTTATCTAGCCCATGCACGCTAATCCAGAACCCATCCCCCGCGAAAAAGCCAGTGCGCCGCCCCTGGTCCCTCTGCGCCGCGAACCCTGGCCCTCCACTCTGCGCTCCCAGGCGGTGCGGTTTTTACAACTCTGGGGACTCTCGTTCTGGCGCGCCTTCCAGCATGATGCCTTCGCCACCGCCAAAGCATCTGCC
Source organism: Acidobacteriaceae bacterium (assembly GCA_025360645.1). Taxonomy (GTDB): domain Bacteria; phylum Acidobacteriota; class Terriglobia; order Terriglobales; family Acidobacteriaceae; genus JANYBT01. Next base: position 13,419 of record JANYBT010000136.1, read on the forward strand.
TACTCTTCCATCCTCACTTTCTTTCCCACTCTGCTGGTGGTCGGCTCCGTGCTCGCCGCGTCACGCAAGACGGCCGCCTATCTGCGCGAAGTCTCTTATGCGCTGGGCAGCATTCTGCCGGCGGGCAGCGCCACCGTCGTGGATTATCTGAAACAGACGAACCGCCCCGTGGGCCTGATGGTCACCACTTCCCTGCTCACCCTGTGGACCGCCTCCGGCATCATGATTTCCTGGATGGACGGCTTCCGCAGGTGTTACGAGCTCCCCAAGAAATGGGGATTGGTCAAAGAGCGCCTGATTTCGCTCGCGCTGGTGATTCTGGCGGGCATCCCCATGACCTTCGCTACCGTGCTCGTCGCCTTCGGTAGCCGCATCGAAACCCGCGTGTTGTTTCTGATCGGTCACGAGTTCGATGTCTACATCGTGCTCATGTGGACGGCGATCCGCTGGCTCATCGCCACTCTCACCAGCATCGCGGTGTTGGCGCTGATCTATCACAATGCCGTCCCCCGCACCCAGCCTTGGCACTCTGTGTTGCCGGGCGCGACTTTGGCAACTGGCATGTGGTTTGGCGCCACCACTGCGTTCGGCTGGTATGTGCAGCGCTACGCAAATTACAGCGTGCTGTACGGTTCCCTTGGAGTAACCATCGCCTTGCTGGGGTGGATGTACCTGATTTCCGTAGTCGTGCTGGTGGGTGCGGAGCTGAATGCTCTCTTGTACCCGCGCCTGTTATTGGGCCGCGAACTCTCCAGTGCGGAAACCAGGCACTTGCTGCCCTCGCGGAAAGTGCTGAAATGAGCGGGCCGCAGATTCCTGTTCCCCCTGAACCCGCGCCGCTCCCGCCGCGCCGCCGCCGCGCAAAGATCATCTGCACCATCGGTCCGGCGTGCGACTCCGAGGATGCCATCCGCGACCTGATGCGATTGGGCATGGACGTAGCCCGCTTGAATTTCTCGCATGGCTCCCACCCCGAACACAAGCGGCGCATCGAACGTTTACGCCGCGTCGCCCAGAAAGAAAATCGCACCATTTGCATTCTGCAGGATTTACAAGGTCCCAAGATTCGCACCGGAAGCCTGCAAGGCCATAAGCCGGTGCTCCTCAAGCCAGGGACCCAGGTGACCATCACGCCGCGGAAGGTGGACGGAACCGCCACCCTCATCGCCACCGAGTTCCCCATCCTGGCGCGCGAGGTCGAGCCCGGCTCGCGGATCCTGCTCAGCGATGGCAGGATTGAGCTGCGGGTCCGCAGGGTGCTCGACGCCGATGTGGAGTGCGACGTCATCAACGGCGGGCTCCTCTCCGAGCATCAGGGAATCAACTTGCCGGGCGCGGCCGTTTCGATCCCAGCGCTCACTGAGAAAGACCGCAAAGACCTCAAATTTGGCCTTCTCCATGGCGTGGATATGGTCGCCATTTCATTCGTTCGCTCGGGCGCCGATGTCCGCGCGGTCAAGGAATTCCTGGCGGAATGCGGACAGCAAGTCCCGGTCATCGCGAAACTCGAAAAGCCGCAGGCCATTGAGCAGTTGGAAGACGTGATCGAAGCGGCGGATGGCGTGATGGTGGCGCGTGGCGATCTCGGTGTCGAACTCCCGCCCGAGCGTGTGCCTGTAATTCAGAAGCATGTCATCCGTCGCGCCGCCGAGTGGCGCAAGCCAGTGATTATCGCCACCCAAATGCTGGAGTCCATGATCGAGAGCCCCCGGCCTACCCGCGCCGAAGCCAGCGACGTAGCCAACGCGATTTTCGACGGTACCGACGCCGTCATGCTGTCAGGCGAGACGGCTGCGGGAAAATATCCGCGCGAAGCAGTGGCGTTCATGGCCCGTATCGCGATCGAGGCCGAAGCCAACATGGTGGAGGCCGCCCCGGTTCGCCGCCGCCGCGAGAATGTCCCCTATTCCATCGCGGAGACCATTTGCGAGTCCATTGCCCACGCCGCGGAAGAACTCCCCATGGCGGCCATCGCGGTGTTTACGGAATCCGGCAATACCGCGCGCATGTTGTCCAAGCATCGTCCGAAAACCGGCATCGTCGCCTTCAGTCAGTTTCCCGAAGTTTGCAACCGCATGAACATTTTGTGGGGTGTGCGGCCGGTCCTCTATCCCCAGGTGCATACCGCGGAAGACATGGTGCTTAGCGCCGAAGCAGAATTGAAGAAGGACGCTGTGGTGAAAGCAGGAGATGTGATTGGAGTGGTGGCCGGCACGCGACAGGCCTCCGGCTCCACCAATTTCATGCGCCTCCATGTAGTGCGGGAATCGGTGCCCCGGAAAGCCCTGCGGAGACCAAAACGCTGATGTCCCAGGAAGTCCTTTCCATCGCCATCTTCGAGCCGCTGCCAGGCATGGAGCAGGAAGCCCTCGCCGATGTGCGCGAGTTGATGACCGTCATGCAGTCGCGCGCCTACAGCCGCGATTGCCTCTACCGCAATGCAGCGCCGGGAAATGAATACGTGCTGTTGCGATACTGGAAATCTCCGCAAGCCCGCCGCGACGCTCTGGAAGACTCTGACGCCCAGCGGCTGTGGGCCAAGCTGGCGCACGAAATTAACATGCTGAAGGTGCATGAGAGTCTGGAAGCGTTTCCAGACGGAGCTGCCCTCGATCATGTCAATCCTGCCTGAAGCGTTCGATTGGCTCGGAAACCCGCCCGTGCGCGGGTTTCTGCATCGTCCTGAAAACGCAATCCACAAAACGTTGATCTTGACCCACGGAGCTGGCTCCAACTGTCAGGCCCCCCTGCTGGTGGCCCTCGCGGGAAAATTTGCCGAGGCGGGTTTCACCGTGCTGCGCTGTGATTTGCCCTTTCGCCAGGCGCGACCCTTAGGCCCGCCACGGCCCGGCGATGCTGCCCGCGACCGCGAGGGCCTGCGGCGGGCGGTGGAGGCGATGCTGGCCCTCGATCCCGGCGAGATCTATCTGGGAGGTCACTCCTACGGCGGGCGTCAGGCTACGATGCTGGCCGCAGACTCGCCCCTCCTGGTCCGCGGGTTGCTGCTACTTTCTTATCCGCTGCATCCGCCCCGCAAGCCTGAACAGTTGCGCACGCAGCATTTCCCCCGGCTCAACACGCCTGCTGTGTTCGTCCATGGCGCGCGCGATCCCTTCGCATCCATCCCCGAACTGGAAGACGCGCTGCGCCTTATTCCCGCGCTCGCCAAATTGTTTGCCATCGAAGGCGCCGGGCACGATCTCGGATTCAGCGGGAAAACGAAAAACAATGAGCTTCCCACGAAGATTTTGGGAGCGTTTCAAGAAGAATTTCCACGCCTCACTCGCCTGCTCTAGTTCACCCATCCCGACTTGGATCCGCCATTCTTCTTGTCGTTCTCGTCGGGCGGAACGTAGTTCCCCTGTTCGTCGAAGCTGACGTTACGGTCGTGCTTGCGCATGTACACCTGAAACTTCCGCGCCGCCCGCTTGCGTTTCCAGCGATAGTAAGCGTTTCGTGCACTGAAATATTTTTCTGAGACCCCAAATGCGGCACCGCGCCGCGGCATGAACTTGACATAAAGGAAGCCGAACAGCAGACCTCCCAGATGGGCGAAATTCGCAACTCCGCCGCGGGACGGCTCGATTGTCGCAACCAGCACGAAAAAAATCATGATGCCCACCATGTACTTCGCTTTCATGGTGAACGGCAGGGGGAACATGAAAATCGGCCGGTCGCCATAGAGCATGCCGAAGGCGATCAGCACGCCATAGACTCCGCCGGATGCGCCAATGGTGGGCGTGCTCATGGTCAGCCCGATTCCGAACAGCGCCACCAGGATGGTGACCAGTCCCGCCCCAACCACGCAGAACAAATAGAACTCGATGAACTTCTTCGGCCCCCAGTCGTCCTCGATCTGGGACCCGAACATCCACAACGGCAGCAGGTTGAAAACCAAGTGTCCCAATGTGCCGTGCAGCAGTGAGTACGTCACCAGTTGCCAGATGAAACCGTGCAGCACCCGCGCCGGGATCAGCCCGAACCAGTCCAGAATGTAGCGATAGATCTCCGGCGAAATCGTATAGAACAGCAGGTTGTTGAGCAGGTATATGCCCGCGCAGGCGAGCACGATACGGCGGATCCATCCTTGGAACGATGGAATGCTCAGCGTGATAGCGCTAGAAGGCATAATTGTGCATCGCCGGGGGTTCGCATCGCTAACGCTCCGGATCGGGCACCACCGGCAAACTGCGATGCCCCTGAGCGTCAACTGCCCGTACTGCAAAAATAACATTATCCTTGGAAAATTTCAGGGTTGCGCGATTCACTTGGCCAACCGCAGACACGGATTCCCACGCGGGGCTGCTGGTCGCCCGTGAAACCACCTCGTACCCGGTGGCCAGTCCGCCCGTAGATGATTCCCAGGTCAGTGTGGAATCGTTCTCCAGTTTCTTGGTTACCAGACGTACCTTCACCGGCGGGGCTGGCCCTGACGCCAACGAGGCCAGGGTTGCCGCGTTCAGCCGCGCCACGCTCGCCACGTATTCAAAGTTCACAAACTTCGCCAAATCCCCATATTCCATGCCCTTTTCCGTGCGCACGTCCTGATGCTGGTGGTTGTAGTCCTCACGATATTCTGTGAAACGCACCGCCGCGAATCCCTGCTGGTTGAAGGCGGAGTGGTCGCCGCCGCGCAGGTAGCGATCCAGCCGGAATATCATCCGCGGCTCGACCCCAGTTCGATAGATGCGCGCCACCTCGGTAATGTAGCGGGCCAGCTGGCGCGACGGCGAATCGTTCTCGCCACCCAGCGCACGAATCCTGCGCACTTGGGCCTCGGTCGCCGCCTGCGGCAAGCCTTCGGAAAATACGCGCACCACGGACGAATCCTGCAGCGCGCTCTGGTCGCCACCCACAATATCGTTGTTCAGCACCGCCTCGATGTTCCAGCCTTGCTGTTTGGCCATTTGAGCGAAATGGCTGCTCCCGTTCAGTCCTTGCTCTTCTCCCGCCACGGCCAGGAAGAGGACGGTGGCGGGAAACTTTTGTTGACTCAAAACTCGCGCACACTCCAGGCTGACTGCGGTTCCGCTGGCATCGTCATTGGCGCCCGGAGCGTCGCTGCTGGCGTCGAGTTCCCCGCTGTTGCGCGAATCGTAGTGCCCGGTCACCAGCACCATCCGCTTCGCACTCTGTGGATCGGTACCCTTCAAGACCGCATAAACATTGGTGATTTGCGTCGGCGTCGGGATGCGGTCCGCAGCTGTTTCGGTAAAGCTGTCGCTCTTGACCTCAAGACATCCGCCGCAGGCTTTGGAGTAGCGCTCGAACTCCGCCTTGATCCACTCGCGCGCCGCGCCGATGCCGCGCCCCGCAGCAATGGCGGCATCATCTTGCGCCGACAATGTTTGCCGGGTGTGGAAAGAAACCAGCTTCTCAACGGTGGCGCGGATTCGTTCCGCGGAAATGTTCTGCAAAGCGCGGGCGATCCGCGCATTCGCAATTTCCGGAGGATTGTGTTCCCCCGCCGCGGCTTTGACGTTCTGGGCTAGCCCGGCGACATTCATCCCCAGGCCTGCCACCATCGCCAGAAAGAGGCTGGCCCAGGATTTTATCCACACCGGGGACGAAAGCGCCATGGCAATCCTCCAAATAAAAATCTTGCTGGGTACTTGACCGCGATACCGCCGACACCTAAATATAACAACAGTACTCTTGCAGCGGAGGCAAACATGATTTTGTGTCCTGAATGTGAAACCGACCTCGACATCGACGAAGGCGAGATGGACGAGGGCGAAATCGTTTCTTGTGCGGAATGTGGCACCGACTTTGAAGTGATCACCATCAACCCCATCGAACTGAAGGCCGTGGCCGATGATGATCTGATCGACGACGAGGAAGAGGACGATCAGGCAGACGCGAAGGGCTCGGGGAATGGCGACTATTCCTGACCGGCCGCACCCGCTCGCACTCCGCCTCCTGCTCCCTTCCTGGTCGCTCCTCCTCACTTTCCTCTGGGTGCTGTCCCTGGTCGGGGCCAGCTATGTCCCCGTCGCGGCGAAACCGCCGGAGCCTTATGCCCTCATCTTCGGGACCGTCTGGAGCCCGCAGAACCAGACTGTCTCCGGCGTGAAGATTAAGATTCGCCGCGCCGGCGAAAAGAAGTTCCGCTGGGAGCTGGTTTCCAACAGCAGCGGTGAATTTGCCCAGCGAGTGCCGGCTGGCAAGGCCGACTATGAAATCGTTCCCGACCTGAGGGGCTTCAAGTCCTTGCCTGGCCGCAAGTTCCAGCCTCTACAGCAACCGGTCGTCGTCCACATTGAAAACGACGAGCGCGTGGACACCGGCGTGCATCTAATGGAGTGACGAATCGGAAGGCCAAAATGCTCATGCGAAAATTCGCAATTATCGCTGTCGCGCTGGGGCTGCTGATGGGTTTCGCAGGAGCACAGTCGCGTGACAAAAAAGACACCACCCGGGTGCTCACCGGCCGAGTTGTGGACAAGCAGGAAAATGGCCTGCCCAATGCAGTGGTGTACCTTACCAACACCCAGACCCGAACCGTGAAGACCTACATCGTGGGTCCCGACGGCACGTATCACTTCCCGGCGCTGGCAGCCAATATCGACTACGAAGTCTATGCCCAGCTCAACGGAAAAAAGAGCGACAGCCGAACCGTCAGCCAATTTGAGAGCCGCCCCCAGATCAACCTGAACCTGCGTATTGATACCAGGTAAACGCCCTTCGCAGCCCCCACAGCCTGAGCAACCGGCCCCGGGGAAAGTTAATTTTTCAAACCTGCTCGATGCGCAGATCACGACCACTCAACAGCCAAATTTTAGGCGACATGTCCCCGTCTTGCCGGCTTTGGCCTCGGATCATCATCGGCAATGCCGGACAGAACAACCGGCGCACGGTCGGGAAACTCGGCTACCAGCGAAAGCTTTCCGCCCATGGCCACAACCGTTTTTCGGAGCGTGGACAGTAAGAGATCACTTCGCTTTTCCAGGCGCGAAATACTGTCCTGGGTTACCCCGAGCGTCTTGGCCATCTTGACCTGCGTGAGCTTGCGCGCGTGCCTCAGTTCGCGCAAGCTCATCTCCTCGGCGATCAGCTCGGCGGCGCGAGCCTCCACCTTCTTGCGTTGGGCGGGGCTCAGTTCCTTCATTTTGTCCTTCAACCTGATCGGCATGGCTATGTCCTCTTCTTCTTCGTTCGTGACAGGTGCTCATCAAATCTTTCGTCGGCCTTTGCTATGAGCTGGCGGCAAAATCTCTTCTCGCCGCCGCCCGACTTGTTTCCCGCGATCAGAAGGACCGCGTTGCGTTTCGCGTCGAACGCGAAGGCTACACGCCAGACGCCGTCCGCCGCGTCAAAGCGCAACTCCTACATGTTCGCGTGGCGCGAACCTTTGAGCGTATCGACGCGGGGCCTGCCGAGCTGCGGGCCAAACTGCTCCAGCAACAGGGCACGCGCGAGTAATTCGCTCTGCACGTCATCCGGCAGCGCATCGAATTCGGGGCCGAAGTCACTGTGGAATTGAACTTCCCACTTCACCCTCATAGTATGTCATCAAAGTAATATGTTGTAAAGCACATACCGCGGACAGCCGCAGGCATCGTGTTTCTCTGCGACAGTTCGCATTCCCCAACGGACAAAACTCAAAAGGCCACCATTCCTGGCGGCCTTTTGAGTTTCCTCTAATCCGGGAGCGGGCGCTCCCAGCTAATTGTTTTCGTTCCCTGCGCGTTTCCACGACAGCAGCTCGCCAATCGTCGAACTGGTGCTCGAAACCGGCTGCTTGTAAGCCTCCACATCCGCGCGCGAGGCTTCTTCCCCCACCGCTCGAATGCTCAGGCCCACTTTCTTTTCGTCCGGGTTCATTTTGATGATCTTGTACTCGTGCTCTGAGCCCGGCTCCAGATGCAGCGGTTGCCCGTTGCCGTCCACCGCCTCAGAGATGTGGCACAAGCCTTCAATGCCATCCGCAACTTCAACAAATGCTCCGAACGTCGCCACCCGCAGCACTTTGCCGTGGACTACGTCGCCAATCCGGTGTTGGTCGAAGAAAGTGTCCCACACATCCGGCTGCAACTGTTTCACGCCCAGCGAAAGCCGGCGATTGTCTGGCTCGATCGCCAGCACCACCGCTTTCAAACGGTCGCCCTTCTTCAACACTTCCGAAGGATGCTTCACCCGCTTGGTCCAGCTCAAATTGCTGACGTGTACCAACCCGTCAATTCCGTCTTCAATCTCGATAAACGCGCCGAAGTCGGTCAGGTTGCGCACCCGCCCTTCCACGATCGCGCCCACCGGATACTTGTCGTGCAACGAATCCCAGGGGTTCGCCGCCAATTGCCGCATCCCCAGCGAAATCCGGCGTTCCGTCGGATTCACGTTGAGCACCACGCACGCCACCTGATCGCCCACGTTCACCAGCTTGGTGGGATGCTTCATGCGCTTGGACCAGGTCATTTCGCTGACGTGGACCAGGCCTTCAATCCCCTGCTCCAGTTCCACAAATGCTCCGTAATCGGTCACGCTGATCACCCGCCCCTCCACATGCGCGCCCACCGGATAGCGATGCTCCGCATCCAGCCAGGGGTCGGGAGTCAACTGCTTGAAGCCCAGCGATACCCGCTGCTTGTCTTTGTCGTACTTCAGGACCTTCACTTGAATCTGGTCGCCGACATTTACCAGATCGCGCGGATGCGTCAGGCGTCCCCACGACATGTCGGTGATGTGCAACAGCCCGTCAATGCCGCCCATGTCCACGAACGCGCCGTATTCGGTCAGGTTCTTGACCACGCCGGTCAGGATGGAGCCCTCTTCCAGATGCTCCAGAGTCACGCCGCGCTTTTCCGACTGTTCTTCTTCCAAAAGCTGTTTGCGCGAAACCACAATGTTGCCGCGCTTCTTGTTCAGCTTGATGATGGCAACCTCAAACGTCTGGCCCTTCATGCCGTCCAGGTTGCGCAGCGGCCGCAAATCCACTTGGGAGCCGGGCAGAAACGCCCTCGCGCCCATAATGTCCACGGTCAAACCGCCCTTGATGCGGTCCACCACCACGGCTTGGATGGGCTTCTTCTCGTTGTGCGCTTTCTCGATTTCGTCCCAGGCGCGCAGGCGCTGCGCTTTCTGGTGCGATAGATTGATGTACCCTTCTTCGGTGTGCCCCTTCTCCCGCATCACGTCGATGGGGTCGCCAGGCTGGAACCGCGGCTTGCCTTCGTGGTCGAGCACCTGATTGATGGGCAACATGCCTTCCGACTTGGCGCCAATGTCCACCACCACATGGGTGGCAGTCAGCTTGAGCACCGTGCCTTTAATCACGTTGTCGTCGCCGGTGGCGTCTTCGCTCTCGCTGGTGAAATTCTCCAGAACCGACGCAAAATCATCGCCCGCCGGCGCTTTCTCCAGAATCGGCTCCGTGGCTTGCGGCCTCGCCGCCGCCGGAGCAGCGGGTTCGGGATGATGCTCCACCACCGCGCCCTGCGCCGGATGTTCGCGTTCGGCCGGGACGCCAGTGGAGTGGACGTCGGTGGCTTTGACGTCTGTGGACTGCACGTCTGCGATCTTGATCTCCGCGGTCTCGAGGTCTGCGGCGTGATCGTGAGCTCGCTGAGGTTCTACTGGCGGAATCTCTGGCTCGCGAACGTCCGGAATGCGAACGTCAGGCTCATGAACCTCCGGCTCGCGAATGTCCGGCACGCGCACGTCAGGCTGGTGAACGTCTGGCTCATGCACGTCCGGCAGGTGGACATCAGGCTCGTGAACGTCAGGGACTTGAACCTCGGGCTCGTGGACGCCCGGCTGGTGAACCTCGGGCTCGCGAATCTGGGGCGCCTGTGGTTCGGCGGGCTGAACATCAGCTGGCTGAACCTCGGCCGACTGAACGTCGGCTGGCTGAACATTACCCGGCTGAACATCGGACGCGTGAAGATCATGCGGCTTTACATCCGCCGGCTGATCAGTGGTGGGGGTTTCGGAAGTGGGTACGGTTGTGTCGTCGAACAAGTTTAGATGCCTCTCCGATGTCTCTCGCACCGTGTGCGGGACGGAAGCGGGTTGCTTCAGGCGGACTGCTGGCTAGGGCTTCGGTTGTGGTGGGCTCATCCTGGCGGATGAGCTTGGACAATTCCAGCGGCCGGACGTTAAACACCCGCGTCCATTAGGGAACCCTTCGACTATAGCAACCGCGCGCAAACAGTGTCAAACGCCGGGAGTGGAGAATTCAGCGAATTTACCAAAGCTTTACATGGCCCCGCTTTGGGCCGCCGGTTAGCCCGCCCGCCTTGGACCGCCGCCGAGGCCGTTTTAGCAATCCTGCGGGATTCTGATACTCTGCGGCCATATGGATTACCTGTGGACTCCCTGGCGCTACGCCTACGTCAGCACCGCCGACAAGGCCCCCGGCTGCATTTTCTGCGCAGCCCAGAAATCGGCCGATGACCGCGCCGTCCGCATCGTCTACCGCGGCCGCCACTGCTTCGTCATCCTCAACACCTACCCCTATACCCCAGGCCACGCCATGGTCGTCCCGTATGCCCATCTCGACGAATTGCAGAAGCTGCCCGCCGAAGCCGCCCAGGAAATGATGACCCTCTCGCAGCGCATGGAGGGCGCCCTGCGAGGCCTCTACCATCCCGACGGCATCAACCTCGGCATGAACATTGGCAAGGCCGCCGGAGCGGGAGTGGCAGGACACATCCACATGCACGTGCTGCCGCGCTGGGTGGCCGACGCCAACTTCGTTTCCGTAATCGGCGAAACCAGAATCTTGCCGGAAGAACTGGACGTAACCTGGGAGAAGATCCGCAATGCGTTAGCCGCCTAGAACGATCGCGAGTTCGGGGCTGAGAACGATCAGGCGAAGGAGTCGGTGGCTACCGGGAACACGCAGGCAACGGTTCTCCATCATCAGCAGAACGCACAGACCCACCTCCGGCACTTGCAGCGCTACGGATGCTCGGACCAACCGGCAGTGAATCCGCATTGTGAACTTCCAGAATTTGTCTTACGCCTCGACGCAGATTCGACCCCGCGGGCCTATTTCTGTATGTAGAAGTAACCTGATCCCGTGTAGGCAAAATCGAGCAGACCATCGTTGTTGAAATCGGCGACCGCTATGCCATAGCTTGAAATGCCCGCCACCGGTAGCACCTGCGGGCTCTGAAAGGTTCCATCGCTGTTGCCCAACAGAATTGAGAAATTGGTGCTCGTATCATACTGTTGCACAATGATGTCCGTCTTCCCGTCACTATTGAAATCGCCCAAGGCGAAGGAGAAGAAAAACTGGGTGGCTACCGTGTAGTAGACCGGCGCTTGAAACGTACCGTCTCCATTCCCCATCATGATGCCAATTCGGCCCAGGGAATCACCGAACGCCAAGTCCAGCTTGCCATCTTGGTTGAAGTCATTCACGAAGAACGTCGTAGTGAACGGAAGCGGCTGACCAGAGACAGTGGCCGCGGTCTGCAGGGGTTGAAATGTGCCGTCCCCATTACCCAGGAGAATTCTGAACTGGAACTCGGTTCCGTAGTTGTTGGTAGCAAAGCCTATCAAGTCGAGCTTACCGTCTCCGTTGAAATCACCCGCCACTACCCCTGTCATGGGCGCGTAAATTTGGCCGCCCTGACTGAAGGTTCCATCGCCGTTGCCTAAGAACATCTCGATGTGATTAGCGACGTTGGCCGTGGCAATGTCCAAGACACCGTCTTGGTTGTAGTCGCCGACTACAATGAAGGGTGGGACAACAGGGCCTGTCTTGCCCAGAAGGCCGAAGGTTGTGCCGGTGCGGAATGTACCGTCGCCGTTTCCGAAACTGATAGCGAAATGAAGCGGGGTGAACTGCCTCGAGTCCCCAAGCGCATACACGTAGTCTAAATTGCCATCCCCGTCGAAGTCGGCTAATTCGCTGTCCCCACCTATGGGATATTGCTTGGCGGTCAGAGATGAGCCAGCGTGAAATGTACCATCGCCATTGCCCATAAAACCGCCAATGACCGACGAGAATCCAGAACCCTGCGGAGTGAGTCCCGCCAAATCCAGATGCCCATCATTGTTGAGGTCTCCAACCAGATTGGTAGCGCCGTTAAATTTGGGGTAAATGTTTAGTTGCGTCGACCCCATCGTCGCTCTGGGCGTGTGCACTTCGACTTGGAAGTGTGTGGGGCTCGTAATCAGCCCCTTGGGAGTCGTCGTCGTGACCGTAATCATACCCGCCGTTGAAACCGCAATATCAGACGCCAGAATCTGCGCTTGCAGCTCGCGGGCTGAAACATACACCGTGGTGCGAGGCTGCCTATTCCAATTGACCGTCGAAGCAGGAATGAAATTCGCTCCGTAGACGGTGAGAGTGAAGCCAGCACCTCCCGGAGCCACTGACTGGGGCTTCGTAGGTCCAACGACCTGCGGAACGGGATATCCCGGCTGCCGCACCGCCGCCAACAAAGTGGCACTCAAAACGATGAATGATGCTGTTCCGCGCACCGTCAATTTCAAAAAGCTGAACTGATTGTTCTTCACTGCTGCCTCCCAAATTCTTGACCGGGATTTCCGTTTTGGCTCTCAGAAGCCCCCACCATACACCCCTCCAGCGATTCCCGCGCATGAATATTTTCTTCGGCCGAGCCCAGCGCGCGGCACAGAGGTTCGCTTGTGCCAACCCGCGCCCCGAAGGTGCCGACCACGCCTTACTGCCCGGTTTTGGCTAAGACGCGAAACTGCCTGAAATCGCGGTCCGGGATGGTGAGAGTTGACGCACTGTCAACGAGGGAGGTTGCAGAGATCCTAGAGCGGCGGCGCGCCAAAGTAAATCGCGCTGCCTCCAATAACGGTCGCTTACGGAACCAGCTTCTCCAGCTCCGCTTCGCCAATCACCGCCACCCCCAACTCCTTGGCCTTGTCCAGCTTCGATCCCGCCTCTTCCCCCGCCACCACGTAGTCGGTTTTCTTGCTCACCGAGCCGGAAACCCGTCCGCCCGCGTCTTCGATCAGCTTCTTGGCCTCGTCGCGGGTCAGTCGCGCCAGCGTTCCGGTCAGCACAAACGTTTTCCCCGCCAATTGCGTCCCGCGCTGCTTCTTCTCTCCCGCCAAAGTCAGGCCGGCTTGGCGCAGTTGCTCCACCAACTCGCGGTTGCGCGGCTCCGCGAAAAATTCCACGATGCTCTCCGCAATCCGCGGCCCTACTTCATTCACTTCTTCCAATTCTTCCGCGCTGGCCGCCATCACAGCCTCCAGCGACCCAAAGTGCTCGGCCAAAAACTGCGCCGTGCGCTCCCCCACAAAGCGAACGCCCAATCCGAAGATCACGCGCTCCAGCGGCAGCTTCTTCGAGGCTTCGATCTCGCGGAGCACATTCTCAGCCGACTTCTTTCCCATGCGTTCCAACTTCAGCAAATCCTCTTGCGTCACGCGATAGATGTCCGCCACATTCTTTACCAGGCCGCGATCGGTAAGCTGCGTGACCAGCGCCTCGCCCATGCCGTCAATATTCATCACCTTGCGCCCGGCAAAATGCAGAATGCTCTCGCGCAACTTCGCCGGGCAGTTCGCATTCACGCAACGATGGTCGGCCTCGCCTTCCGTGCGCACCACATGGCCGCCGCACACCGGACATTTTTCCGGCATGTGGAATTCGCGTGTGCCGCGCGGATGTTCTTTGTCCTCCACCACCCCGACTAATTTGGGGATTACGTCTCCGCCGCGCTCCACCTGCACCCAGTCGCCAATCTTCACTCCCAGCCGCTCGACCTCGTCCAGGTTGTGTAGCGTGGCCCGCGACACCGTAGTCCCGCCAATCGGGACGGGTTTCAATATAGCCACCGGCGTCAACTTCCCCGTCCGCCCAACGTTCACCAGAATATCTTCGACCAGGGTGATGCCTCCGCGGGCCGCGTATTTGTACGCGATGGCCCACCGCGGCGCTTTCCCGGTAAAGCCCAGTTCATTCTGCAGTGCGGTGCGGTCCACCTTCACCACGATGCCGTCAATCTCGTAAGGCAACGTCTCGCGCCGGGTCTCCCAGTGCTCAATGAATTCCCACACCTCGTCGATGCTTTTTACCAGCCTGCGGTTTTTATTGGCCTTGAAGCCGGCGGCGTCCAGCGCATCCATGGTTTCAGATTGCCGGTCGAAGATCGTTCGCCCGTCCCGCAGCAACATATAAGCGAAGTAGTCCAAGCGCCGCTGTGCGGTAATGCTGGGCTCGAGCTGCCGCGCCGTTCCTGCGGTGGCGTTGCGCGGATTGGCAAATGTGGCCAGGCCTTTGGCTTCGCGCTCTTCATTCATCCTACGAAAGGAAGCCAGCGGCATCATCATCTCGCCGCGCACTTCGAAATCCGCTGGCAGCCCGGCTTGCTTCCGCTTGGCGGCATCCACTGCCAGCGGCACCGCGCGGACGGTACGCACATTCGAGGTCACTTCCTCGCCGATGTTGCCATCCCCGCGTGTGATGCCCTGCGCCAGCCTTCCGTCTTCATAGCGCAGAACTAGCGACATGCCGTCAAGCTTCAGCTCGCACATGTATTCGACGTCGTCGCGTTCTATCAGTTCGTGCACCCGCCGCTCCCAATCGCGCAATTCCTCGATGCTGTAAGCATTGTCAAGTGAGAACATGGGCGACGAGTGTTTGGCCTTCACGAATCCCTCGCGCGGCTTGCCGCCGACCCGCTGCGTGGGGGAATCCGGCGTAATCGCCTCGGGATGCTCCGCCTCGATCTTCTTCAGCTGGTTCATCAGCTGGTCGAACTCGGCGTCGCTGAGTTCGGGGTCGTCGAGAACGTAGTAGCGGTATTCGTGGTGGCGTATCTGCTCACGCAGCGCGTCGAGCTTCTTCTGGAAGGATTGGGTCACAGCAGACATGACGAAAAGAATTATAGGCTGAAGAGAGCAAAGGATTCGATCAGGCCACTGGCCGAAATATTGCGCGGGGAAACAGTAGGCCGTTCGCTTCGCTCATGGTGACAAGCTGAATGGGGGATCCTTACACCAAATCCTCCATCTTCAGCTTCGCCGCCCCGCCCTTCCACGACGCGTGGAATTCTTTTTCCACAAAGCTGGCATCGTACCCTCGCTCCTGCGCCATCAAGGCCTCGTGCAGTCCGAACAGCGAGCGCGGGTTGCGCGGATTGCGCTGCAGGTCGTCGCGGAAAACCTGCTCGGCGCCTGCGGCATCGCCATTCATCAGCAGCGCCGCTCCCAGCGATTCGCGCACCGGGTAAAACCAGTCCGCCGGCTCGTCGTACTTCAGCGTATCCTGCACCGCCACCGCCTCGCGCAGCGTGGCAATCGCTCCCGCCTTGTCCTGCTTCGCCCAGGCAATCTGCGCCCCCAGTACTGCCTCGGCGATCTTCAAGATATCTTTGGCCTTGTTATCCACCGGCATGGCAAACGGCACGTCCGGCGGCGTTGCTTTTTCGGCAGCCGCCACGATCTCGCGTTCCTTCTCGGCGTCCGCCACTCTGCCTTTGCCGGCCAACGCCATTCCCCGCGCGAAATGCCAGAACCCGGTCGTGGTCTGCAACTCGGGACGCGGTTGCTTCATCGCGAGCAGCAGGTCCCATTTGTGAAAGCGGACATCCACTGCCATCGGCACGGTCAGAAAGCCTTCCAGCGGCGGCATCTGCTTCACCCCCGGTGCTACGTGCGCCGCCAGCAGGTCCGCGTTCTTCTTGGCTTCGGGATAGTCCCCGTTCATCGCCGCCGACATGGCGATGAAGTGCAGGTTGTGGCTGTAATACATCATCGAGTAGATGCCCTGCGCCCCACTGCTCTTGATGTACGCCCGGTCCACCAGGGCGGCCGCCTGGTTGGTCTTCACCGCGGCTTCGTAGTCGCCAGTGCGAATGTAAACGTGCGCTGGCATGTGCACAATGTGGCCGGCCGCCGGAGCCAGCGCAGCCAGTTTGTTCGCTCCCGCCAGCGCCCGCTCAGGAGTGTTCGAAGCCTCCACCGCATGAATGTAATAGTGGATCGCCCCCAGATGGTTGGGGTCGCGCTTCATCACCGACTCCAGCGTCCTCACGATCTCTTCGGTTCCAGCTTCCGGCGTGCCATCCAGATGCCACAGCCCCCACGGATGCAGGTTCATGCCCGACTCGGCGAAAAGCGTGGCCGCGTCCAGGTCGTCAGGATATTTCTTCATCACTTCGCGCATGGCATTGTGATAGGCGTCCGCCGCCGCCCGCCGGTCGGCCTTGGGGTCGGCGGGAAACCGCAGCGCCATAGCCGCAATGTAGTCTTTCTCCACCGCGGAAGCATTGCCGGACAAGTCCACTGCTTTCTGAATTGCATCGTGCGCTGCGGCAAAGCGGTCGTCACTCGCCGGATCGTTGTAGTTCGGCCCAACCGCTTCGGCCACTCCCCAGTTGGCAATCGCCAGCTTGGGATCGAGCTTGGCCGCTTGCCGGAATGAGCGCGCGGCCTCGTCATGGTTGAAGGCGTAAATCAGCCGCAATCCCTGGTCGAAGAATTGTTGCGCCTGGGGGTTGGTGGTCGAAACCGGATGATGCGCATTGCCAACTCCGGTCATCAAAGTCGCGGGCTTAACTGCCGCCGAGTGCGCCATGTGGTGCTGCGCCATCAACACGCTGCTCGCGCTCAGCAGAACTAAACAGCAGGCTAAAGTTTTCATCGAATCGCCTCCGTGATGGGATCGGCTCAGGGCCCGGAAAGCGCATGGACAAGCGAGGAAGATGCGCGGAACTCAGCTTAGCCAAAACGCCATGCCGACGCAACCCTCTCCTGCTAAGCGACTGCCGCGAACGCGAAGCCCAACCGGATTTATTTGGAAGCCGACGGCGAGATGCTGGGCAGGCTTCCGGCCAGGATCACGATGGTTTCCGACGCTCTAACTCTGCTGGCCCGGAACCGCCCCCGGGCGAGAATGAGAAACAGGCTGGGCCTTCGGCGTCTGTTTTTGTACCAAAAACAGGGCATTTTGTGAATATAGCGAACCACGGGCTAATAGATTCAATGACTTAGCTCCATAAATTGTGAGAAGAGCTAGGGCGGCGGAGGGCTGACGGGCATCCGCCGAGGCTGGCAACCTTCCGGGAGAATCACAAAAACGGTTTTGGTCGTCGCCTACAATGCCATTTGTTTGCGTTGTAAGGTACCTAGAATCGCGATCAGGGGGTCGAGTGGCACTTTGGGACGTCCGAAGAATTAGCGAGGCTTAAAACGCCGTTTAAGGGCCTACTCGGACTCTTTTGGTCGGATATTACTTTTTAGTCAATAGCTGATTGATATTAACTTCCATAGCGCGCCTTTCGACGGTCTTGCGATTTCGGACGGAGCTCGCGGGCCTTGGTCGCTGCCTTCGTCCCCCAGCTTGGTGACGAATTGCGAATACAAACATCCAACCCGGGTTCGCGTACACTAATCGCGCGTACATTGAGCGCGGCAGAGGACTCTCCTTGGAACCAGTCACTCATTTCCTGTTTGGCGCCTGCATGGGACGCGCCGGCCTGAATCGCAAGACCGCACTTGCCACCGCGACGCTGACTCTCGCCGCCGAAGCGCCTGACCTCGACGTGCTCGGCCGCTTCGGAGGCCCGGTCTTTGGATTCGCGCACCACCGCGGCTTCACCCATTCGTTTCTCGGCGTTCCTATCGTCGCGGCTGTGGTCGTAGTCTTCATGTACGGAGTCTGGCGGGCGCGCGGCCGCAAAACCCGCAATCCCAAGCTTCCTCCTCGATGGGGGCTGCTGTTTCTCTACGCCTGCCTGGCCGGGGTCAGCCATCTTCTGCTCGACTTCACCAATAATTACGGCGTGCGTCCCTTCTGGCCGTTTTCTGAAAAGTGGTATTCGTGGGACATCGTGTTCATCATCGAGCCGGTGATTCTGCTGGTGCTGATTGGTGGGCTGCTGCTGCCTGCGCTCTTTTCGCTGGTGAATGACGAAATTGGCGCGCGCCCCAAAGGTCCGCAGGGACGCTTTCTGGCGACGCTGGCTCTGCTCGGAGTGGTGGCGCTGTTCGGCCTGCGCGATTACGAACACCGCCGCGCGGTCGCCGCACTGCAAGCTCGTTCGTATGAAGACGCGGCCGCGATTCGAGTCTCTGCCTACCCCTACCTGGTCAATCCGTTTCTGTGGCACGGGGTGGTGGAGACGCAGAATTTCTACGCCACCATGCATGTGGATTCGCTCACTCCCGAAGTCGACGCCGAAGGCAAGATGCGGCTGCACTACAAGCCCGAGGAGACGGCTGCCTCGCTCGCCGGCAAGAGCTCATATCTGGGACGCGTCTATCTGGACTGGGCGGCCTATCCCCTGACCGAAACCGAAGCGCTGGGCGAGACCCATCCGGGATACTGGGTACGGTTCCGCGACCTGCGTTTCGACTATCCCGAGCGCAGCGGTTCCGGCATGCTGGGAGCAAGAGTGCGGCTCGACCAGAAGCTGCGGGTGATCGACGAGTCGTTCAACAGTCCAGTGAAGTCTGCGACGGGAGACTGAAGGTAGCGGTGCAGTTTGAATTGTGGGGGCGGGCTAAAAATATAGCTGCTTCAGCAGAATCTTTCGAGACAGCAAGCTGAAGCAAGAAAAATCGTTGTCCTCGAATCGGCCTTGCACCAGTCCCGCCAGCATGTCGGCAACTTGAAGTGATCGGCAGTTCTTGCTGTCTAGCGGGGTGGTAACGAGATTTGTTGATGACTGTCGGTAAAACCACAAGCACGTCTGCAAATAGTCGTGGAGGCTGTTCCCGCTCTTTACCTTGATCGACGTGGGGTCTGGAACCAGCGTAACGACATCGTGGGTTTGCATCCGATCCAGCAGGGAAAGGCCGATCATGTAGTTGTAGAGCTTGTTTCCGTCATCGCGAATGTGGGACATTACGTTCTGCTTCTTGACCACAATCGCGTGAAGGAAAATATCTGTATGGGCATCGCATAGGGCGGCAGCGGCGCGAGCAAACTCAATCCGCTGGTTTGCTGACATGCTTGACCACTTTATTTCTTGATCCGTAGGCCAGGAGAATTTGTTATAAAGACCACGGATGAGTCTCTTTGGGCAGATGCTTCTTTTCCGGGGGGACGCATACTGCGGCAATGGTTAGATAGCGACTCGATCCCCCCGGTCCGATACGGGGCATCAAATTTCCAGCCGAGATCGCCACTTTCATCTATGTAGACGTTCACGGACATGCTTGGATATTTCCGTAAAAAAAGAAGCCTCCGATAAGGGGGCCTAAAAGAGGAATGGCCCCTGAGTCCGACGCGCTTGCAGCGCGCTTACGATACCCTATGGGCGTCGCGGTTTCCTCAGGATTTACCCATCCCTACAATTCCTAATAGAACATTCCACGCGACAAAGCACACTTTTTCTCGATCAACTTGACTCCTCGCCGCCCCAAGCCCCACAATCAAGAATCGTGGAAGAGGTGACCATGTTGGCTTTTCTGTTTCTGATTTTTGCGGTTGCTGTCCGGTTTCTGCCGCATCCGCTGGCATTTACTCCGGTCGCGGCGGCGCTGCTGTTCTTTGGCGCTCGCGCGTCGCGCCGCTACATGTGGGCTCCGCTCGCATTGTTGGCGGTCTCTGACGTCGTTCTCACCAAATTTGTCTATGCCTACCCCTTCTCCTGGGACCACTTTGTGACCTGGGCGTGGTATGCGGCGATCCTGTGGCTGGGCACCAATCTGCGCCAGAATGCCAGCGTGTTGCGGGTAGTGGCGGCGGCAATGGCCAGCTCGGTGTCGTTTTTCCTGCTCAGCAACTTCGCGGTCTGGGCGGCCTGGAACATGTACCCCAAGACGTTTGACGGCCTGATGACATCCTACGTGCTCGGCCTGCCCTTCTTCCGTCAGGGCGTGCAAGGCGACCTGCTCTTCACCGGCTTGTTTTTTGCGACACCCATCCTGATGCGGGCACTTTCAGGAAAGCCGGCCACCAGCGAAGCCATCTAGTCGCGCAGATAGCAAAGATTCGGAACGGGCGGGCTGGTCAGCTCGCCCGTTTTGCTTTTGTGGCGCGGCGTTTCGGATGTTTGATTCGGCTGGATGCGCCCATTTACACTCAAAATTCAAATCAAAACATGTAGAAAGACTGCCCGGCCTTCAGAGAAAGCGGCAGAAACCCTATCTGTAGAAGCAGGTTGGCATTATGGCGGAAACGATAGACGCGGCGGAAATCATTCATGTAAAGCTGCCCGACGGCAGCGTGAAGGACGTACCCAGAGGCACCACGGCGCTCGACGTGGCGCGGGGGATCAGTCCGCGGCTGGCGGATGCCGCGCTGGCGGCCAAGGCGGACGGAAACTTGATCGACCTGACGCGTCCGCTGGAGCAGGACACCGAACTGCGCATACTCACCGAGAAAGACGCCGAGTCGCTGGAAGTGTACCGGCACTCGTCGGCGCACCTGCTGGCGGCAGCGGTGCTGGAGCTATTTCCCGAAACCAAGCTGGGGCACGGGCCGGCGACCGAGAACGGCTTCTTCTACGATTTCTACCGTCCCACGCCGTTTACCCGCGAAGACCTGGAGAAGATCGAAAAGAAGATGCAGCAACTGGCGCAGCAGAATCTACCGTATGCGCGCGAATTTTTGCCGAGGGACCAGGGACTGGAGCGCTTCAAGGGGGAAGGCGACTTCATGAAGTGCCACTTCATTGAACAGTTCACCAAGCCCGACGAAAAGATTTCGATTTACAAGACGGGAAAGTTTTTGGACTTCTGCCGCGGGCCGCACCTGCCCTCGACCGGCAAGATCAAGGCGTTCAAGCTGCTGAGCATCGCGGGTGCGTATTGGCTGGGCGATGAGAAGAACCAACAGCTGCAGCGGATTTACGGCACGTCGTTCTATTCGAAGAAAGAAATGGACGCGTACCTGGCGGCGATCGAAGAAGCCAAGAAGCGCGACCATCGCGTTCTGGGGCAGCAACTCGATTTGTTTTCCATTCAGGAGCTGGCGGGGCCGGGGCTGATCTTCTGGCATCCCAAGGGCGGAATCATCCGCAAAGAGATGGAAGACTGGATGCGCGAGGAATACGTGGCGCGCGGCTACTCGCTGGTCTATACGCCGCATGTGGCGCGGCGGCAGTTGTGGCAGACCTCAGGCCACGAAGGCTACTACGCCGAGAATATGTATGACGTGATGGAGCTGGACGATGCGGAATACCGCATGAAGCCGATGAATTGTCCGTTCCACATTTTGATTTACAAAGACGCGCTGAAGTCGTACCGCGACCTGCCGCAGCGCTACGGCGAACTGGGCACGGTGTACCGCTACGAGCGCTCGGGCGTGATGCACGGGCTGCTGCGGGTGCGCGGCTTTACCCAGGACGACGCGCACATTTTCTGCACTCCCGAACAAATTGAAGACGAGATCGTGGGCTGCATGGATTTTGCTTTGGCGGTGCTCAAGGCCTTCGGCTTCGAGAAATACCAGGCGGAACTTTCCACCTGGAACCCGGACGACAAGAAGAGCTTCCAGGGCACCGACGAACAATGGGAAACCGCGAACCACTCGCTGGAAAATGCGTTGAAGCGGCGGAACATTGAGTTCAAGACCATTCCTGGGGAAGCCGCGTTTTACGGTCCCAAGATCGACTTCAAACTGGTGGATGCAATTGGCCGGCTGTGGCAGCTCTCGACCATCCAATTCGATTTCACCCTGCCCCAGCGCTTCGATCTGGAATACGTGGCCGAAGACGGCACCCGCAAGCAGCCGGTGATGGTGCATCGCGCGCTGTTTGGTTCGATCGAACGCTTTTTCGGGGTGCTAATTGAGCACTATGCGGGAGCGTTCCCGGTGTGGCTGTCGCCGGTGCAGGTGGCAATGATTCCCATTGCCGAGCGCCATGTGGAGTACGCAGACAAAGTTGCGGCGCAGTTGAAAGCGGCGGGAGTGCGAGTGCATGTGGATGGGCGCAACGAAAAGATGAATGCGAAAATCCGCGAACACGCCATGCAGAAGGTGCCATTCCTGCTGGTGGTAGGCGACAAGGAAGCGGAGGCAGACAGGGTGAACGTCCGCACCCGCGGCCAGGAAAAGACTGAAGACATGGCAGCAGGAGATTTTGTGGAGAAGATCAAGAAGCTGATCGCGGAGAAGAGTGCGGGGGTGTAGGGGGGCGGTGGCCACCAAATAGGTGTCGCGAGATTGGCCGTAGGCTCCGGCTACGCTGGCGGAGAGATGCTCGGATGGACAGGGGCTCTGTGCTGCGCAAACACTGCGTGATGCGGGAGGGCGACCGAAGAAAAAAGGAGGGCGAGCCCCCGAAGTGGTCTTAGGAGGAAAAAGGTTGGACCTACCCTACCCGTTTACCAATTTCCACTTGCGACGAGCATCATCCTCAGTTTCGCGGGACGTGTGCCAGCTTACTGTAACCTTACCGCAACTTTTGCACCGCTCACCCTCTGATGTCTGTTGCTGTCGCCTGCACTTCCCGCAAAAGTAAACTTCATCTCCAGACATTTATGATCTCCGCGGTCGATAGCCCATTGGGGGGGACAAACAGTACTGACGCATCCCTCTATTTGCGCTTGGCGAAAAAATACAACACTCCCCCGACAAATGGCACAGGAAACATCAAAAGGATGATGAGAAGCAGCCAACTGCCTCGAAACTTCTTCTTGTAACCCCGCATCGCATTGACTTCGCGGAGTGCAGGGACGCTCAGTTCACCAGCGGGCTCCAATTCCAGACACCTCTCAAAATGTTGCAGTGCTTCCGCCGACTTGTACTCCGATTCGTAAAGCAGACCTAGCATGTAGTGAGCATCCGCAAACTCTGTCACTGCAAGCGAGCTATTGAAGAATTGCTTCGCCGATTCAGGGGATCCATAGACCATTTCGACCTCTCCCCGCCTGTACTGGATCATAGCCCGAAATTGGACCACGCCAAAAACTCCATCCCGTGTCTCAATGCTCGCTTGCGGATCGAGCTTGGCCGCCTTCTCAGTCTCATCGCTGGCAAGATTCAGGTCATTTACTAGCACCCCTTTTTGTTGTTTCAGCTGTCGACCACCTCGGACTGTATTGACCATCCCTTGTAAAAAGGGCGCATCAGATTCATTAACCTGAGCGTTGTAAGCCAGCGCACGCTGTCGGAAGTCCTCGGTCGCCTTCTCGACATCGGCTAGAAAGCTATACGCTCTTTTACGATAAACTCCCGGTGTTGCAAGCCCGGCAGCCGCATCGTTCATAGATAACCTCCTTCAAGCTACTGACTAGGAAATCAACCCGCTTCAAACAGCACATTTGCACGGGAGAATGAACTATCTTGCCTTCGTGACCTCATCTCCCCTTGGACATTTCATTACGTTTACCAGCAAGCCCGCCTTCGCATGATCGATGCACACGTAGAACCCAACATCGACCGCACCAGAATGCCTTTTTAAGACCAATTTGGTGCCCGCCCGGTACGCATTGAACTCTTGTACTCACGTCGCCCGGCCCTTAGTAGCCGAAATCTCCTTAGCGTTTGAAAAACGCCACAGTCATACACCTGTTCGCTACAATTGAACCAACTTTTTTCAAGACTCTTCCGCCAGCCTGTCGCCCATACGGCCCCATCCGGAATTACACCGTTTCGCGTGCTCTTTGACGACTTCCGTTCAACTTGACCTTTCTGCCCACGCCTCAAGAACGAACGTAGCCAGCGTGCACACTGAAGCCGCAGCCAGTCGGGCGTGGCGGGGTTTGAGCTTGTAGTTCTTGTGGCCGTGCCCGTGAGCGGAACTCTTATGCGTGCGAAGGCCGCCCGTGCCGTCCACAATCGATGCCAGACCACCCAGAATCTTCCGCAGGTCTTCGTCCTGCACGGAGGAAGGGTCGAAATTGAGATGCTTACGCACGACATTCCACAGAGGATTTATACTTTCGTCTGCTGGCAAATCAAGTTGTTCGTCTGTAATGTAGATCTTAAATAGCGATTCGAGAAGGGCGCAGGATGCAGTGACGGCGGCTGGCGGATCGCTCTCGATGTTGTTGAAGATGCGGTCAAACTCTATTTGCGGCGTGATTGACACATCCTATACAATGTGACATTGTATAGGATGTCACATGATAAAGATCGTTCTAGACACCTCGGTCGTAGTCGCGGGATTGCGCACTCGGTTGGGAGCGGGAAACGCGGTTCTCCGGCTGGTGGCCCAGCGACGGCTGGTGGTCTTGGCAACTCCACCACTATTTTTGGAGTACGAGGAGGTGTTGAAGCGTCCGGAGCATCGCCTGGTTCATGGGCTTCCACTCGATGCGATCGACGAGTTTCTGGCGGAGTTGGCCGCACTAGTCGAGCCGGTCGACGTTCATTTTCAGTGGAGGCCGCAAACCCGCGATGCGAATGACGAGATGGTTCTGGAAGCGGCCATCAATGGCCATGCGGATGCGCTGGTAACATACAATGTCGCCGATTTTGCCGGGGCGGTGGAGCGTTTTGGAATTGCGGTGTTGCGTCCGGGGGACGTGCTAAGGAGGGTGAAACCATGAGTCGAGCTACGTATCCATTGAAGCTGCCCCTTTCCATCAAGAAAGCGGCGCAGCGGCTGGCGAAAGAAGATGGCGTGTCGTTGAACCAATGGATCGCGGTGGCGGTCGCTGAAAAAGTTGGCGTGGTGGAAACTGCAGCCGAGTTTTTCAAGAAGCGTGCCGGAGACGCCACTGGCGAGGGGCTGATGAAGTTTCTTCGCACCGCACCCAAACTCGCGCCCGAGCCAGGGGACGTATGTGACTCGGGGAAGTCGGCATGAGGTTGCGCGTTGCAGGAGCACCCAGTTCCCCTCCTACTCGCTGCTAGAGGTATCTTGCAGTGGTCTGCGCCCCGAAACATCCGCGATGATGCTTTTAGTCTTGGCAGACAATCTGGGCAATGCTCGCTGCCGGCGACGCTAAGAGCGGTTGTGCAGAGGATGAGCGGTCAGGTTTTTGAAGAGCACATGCATCGCCGCCGAAGGTGCAGACGTCATTCCGATCGAAGCGGTGCTTCCTAAGGGCGTGTCAGAATCTCAAGCGGGGCCCGATCCAGCGGCTGGCCCAAGAGGTCTTGGACCAGCCGCTGGTTTGGTCTAGTTGGAGGTGGTCAGTCCCGCCGCCCTGGCGACGGTGGTGCGCAAGAATTTGTAGGGATTGACCGGGGTGTCGTGGATGCGGACTTCGTAGTGCAAGTGGGGTCCGGTCGAGCGCCCGCTTTGGCCGACGAAACCAATCACGTCGCCGCGCTGCACCCGCTCCCCGGCTACGACGGAGAAGCTGGCCAAGTGGCCGTAACGCGTGCTGAGGCCGTTGGCGTGGTCAATCATCACCAGGCGTCCATAGCCCGAGTACTGCTCGGCAAAGGTCACGATGCCATCCGCCGGGGCCACGACCTGGGTTCCCACGGCCGCGGAAATGTCCACGCCGGCATGGAACGCGCCTTCTCCATTGAAGGGATCGGCCCGCTCTCCAAATGATCCGGTCACTGTTCCTTCCACCGGCCACAGGCTGGGCGCCGAATTCGCGCGGTACCAGTCCGCGGTGGACGAGTTGCTGGTGAGGCCAAGCGAGAGGCCCATAGTGGCTGCGCCACTGAGCGCCGTGGTTTTCAGGACGTAGAGCTGATCGAGGGAAGAACTGACCTGGGAGGGCTTCATCGCGGTATCGTTGGCGGCCACGATTGACGCCTGGGCGGGTTTCAATCCATAGAACGTGGAAACTTCGCTGGCGAGCGACCCCAACGAAGCCACTTGCACTTCGCGCTCCTGAGCCACTTGCTCCAGCCGCGAATACTGACCCTTCAGTTGATCTTTTTCGGTGCGCAGTTGATTAAAGCGCGCGACCTTCATTGCCATGCGAACGTACGAACCGGCCATCCCAGTGAGCCCCAGGAAGCCAAACGCGGTCCCGAGCACAAACACGTACAAATACTGAATGGGGATGGAAATTTTGTGCAGCCGGCCGTCTTCATCTCGTGCCACAAAAAAAATGTAGAAACGTTTGCGCAACGGGGGACCACCCTTAGAGATTTATTTAGCGCCTCCACCGGAATCCCGCCCTTGCGTTGGCTCCGGCTAACGGCGCTTGTTGCCGGACGGCGCTCCGATTTGGATGGAGTTTGCGACCGTCCAGGTGGCCACACTCGGCCAAGAATTACAGAAAAAAACACAGCTCTGCTGAGGTGCGATGTCTCAGCCTTAACTGATTATGAACGATGTGTGAAAGTAGCAAACTCGGTTCCCCCCTGTCAACGGCGCCGGTCACAAATGTAGATGCTCCAAAATAATGTCACCCCCTAACTGCAACGATAAAATGTCACCCTCGCAGGATGGGGAACTTGAGCCAGCAGGAAGTGCAGCGTTTGCTCGTCTACTGCAGCGCAGTGAACGGCAGGTGCAGCGCCTCAAGCAGCGTTGCCAAGCC
>JANYBT010000127.1 GCA_025360645.1 Acidobacteriaceae bacterium
CCCTATGCCGGGCTGGTGCAAGGCTCGGACGGCAACTTCTATGGCACTACGTCCTCCGGGACCGCCGGATTGGGCACCGTGTTCAAGATCACGGCCTCCGGCACTCTCACCACTCTGTATAGCTTCACCGGGGGAACCGACGGGGGTTATCCCTCTGCCGGGCTGGTGCAAGGCTCGGACGGCAACTTCTATGGCACGACGGCCTACGGGGGGACCACCGGATCGGGCACTGTGTTCGAGACCACACCCTCCGGCGCTCTCACCGCTCTGTATAGCTTCACCGGCGGAACCGACGGGGGTACTCCCTCTGCCGGGCTGGTGCAAGGCTCGGACGGCAACTTCTATGGCACGACGAACTACGGAGGGACCACCGGATTTGGTACCGTGTTTAAGATCACTCCCTCCGGCACACACACCACGCTGTACAGCTTCACCGGCGGAGCCGACGGGGCTAATCCCTATGCCGGGCTGGTGCAAGGCTCTGACGGCAACTTCTACGGCACGACGCTGAGCGGAGGGACCAGATCATTTGGACCGGGCACCGTGTTCAAGATCACGGCCTCCGGCATTCTCACCACGCTGTACAGCTTCACCGGCGGAGCCGACGGGGCTAATCCCTTTGCCGGGCTGGTGCAAGGCTCGGACGGCAACTTCTATGGCACGACGGCCTTCGGAGGAACTGCAAATTCTGGCACTGTGTTCAAGTTGCAGTTGCGAGGGGTTGCAACCACCACCGCCGCTGTCGCCTCGAAACTGTACATCGGTTACGGACAAGCGGAGAAACTAAGCGCGACAGTTCTGGCGCGAACGGGTTCCCCTCGCGGCATCGTGGACTTCTATGACGGCTCCGCGCTGCTAGGCTCGGCTAATCTCGACCGTCTCGGGGTTGCCCACCTGACTGTTTCTAGCCTGTCGGTCGGCACCCACTCCATCACCGCCACTTACCGCGGACAAAACAACTTCGGCGGGAGCACGTCGCCGGCGGTTACGGTTCGCGTTCACTGAGAACCCAGGCCCCACAACCACTGGCCGGATAACCAGCCCTGCTCGGATTGACCGGGCGGGGCTCTTGTTTCCTTCGCTAACTCGACTGCATCTGTCATCGCAATCGTCCACCGAAAATCCCCCCACTTTTTGGCGCGCGAGATCCGGGGGACGCCGAGGCGCCAGACCAATGGCGATGGAGCAGTTCCGAGTCCTACGCCTACGGAGAGTCCACACCCCACTTCTCGCAAAGAACGCGAGAAATGGGGCACCCCGTGCAATGCCCTTCCCCGTTTTGGCGCCGCACACGTTTAAACAGATGTGTGAGCGAGGTGGGCCGTCCTTCCAGGACTCGGTCGGTTTTGGACGGCTGTTCGGAGCGCTGAAGCGCTGGGCTGTTGTCGGGTGCCCCTTCGGGGCGGGATGCGAGTGGTGTCGCCGTCGCATAGGGGTGGAGGCAACGGGATGGGAGTACGGGGCGGACTGCGGATCCCTCGGGATGACAAACGGAGGTGGAGCGGCATCCCGGGCGAACGGATTCGGTTTGCATTTTGGCCTGCGCGGCGGTTGCGAAACTCATCTTTCGCCCCTTACGGGGCTGGTTTTTTTGCCACTCTCTCCCGGGGCTGACGCCCCGGTCTGAGTTCTAGCGCCGCTCCGCGGCTGGGTGCGGAGGCGGCGCGGCTGGGTGCGGCGGCGGCGTGCGACCTCCGCCGAACTGGTCGAGACTCGCAGGGGCTATCCAGGCTAATTGAGTTGGAGCGCTCCCACAGGTGCTTTTAAAGCCCGTACGTTCGCGGCTTCAGGTGGCATGGCTGAAGCCATGCTCTTCCACTAGAACCGTTGGCGGATTTCGATGAACCCATCATGGTTGGAAAAAGGAAATCGTTCGCGAAATAGAAATCAAGATGGTTTCATAATGGAATCGCGCAGGAGGGACTCAAACCCACCGAGGCTAAAGCCCGGACGTTTTGCGGCATCGGGTGGCATGGCTGAAGCCATGCCCTTCCACTAAGACCTTCCAAACCCACCGAGGCTAAAGCCCAGATGTTTTGCGGCATCGGGTGGCATGGCTGAAGCCATGCCCTTCCACTAAGACCTTTCACTCAGACCTTCCACCGAGACCCTCCCGTCTTGACACAACTCCAATAGTTGGCCCACACTCCCCAAATGCCAATCAGATTTTCTGGTGCCGCAAGAACTGATGGCAAACCGCTTCTGGAGGCGAACCCGCACTCATGAAAAACGCTTTTCTGCTGCTTTCTACAGCTCTGCTTGCCACCGCAATCTCGAGCGCGGAAACCGACTCTGCCCCGATCGCCAAGATCGCTGCCTACGCGGGAACGTGGAAGAGCGAGATTGAACACCTCGCGACCTCATCCAGCAAAGCCAGCAAGGAAACCTCTACAGTGAGAAACGATTGCTGGCGCAGTAGCGGGTTCTACGCCTGCAACCAGTTCGTGGAGGGCGAATCCAAGGCCCTGATTGTTTACACTTATGATGCGACATCCGGCGCCTACCATACCAACGTGGTGGCCCCCGACGGCAGCAGCGCGGGCTCGGGCAAGCTCCTC
This sequence comes from Acidobacteriaceae bacterium, assembly GCA_025360645.1. Taxonomy (GTDB): domain Bacteria; phylum Acidobacteriota; class Terriglobia; order Terriglobales; family Acidobacteriaceae; genus JANYBT01. The sequence goes on from JANYBT010000127.1 coordinate 2,559, forward strand.
ATCACGGGCAATACGTGGATTTATCCCTGGGAAGAAACGGAAAATGGAAAGACCACCTACTACCGGGTGGTGAACGTCTTCACCGCACCCGACACCATCCAGTATTCGCGCGAGTCGTCGCCCGACAAAGTTACTTGGACGGCCAGCGCCAAAGGTCTGGAGAAAAAGCAGCACTGAATCCGACGCGCAGTTAGATCTTCCGTAGCACCAACGCAGAATTCTTTGATCCGAAGGCGATGCAGTTGGCAATCGCGAACTCCACTTCTGCCCGGCGCGCGGTCAGGGGCACGTAATCCAAATCGCAATCGGGGTCGGGATTGGTCAAGTTCAAGGTTGGAGGAATCCAGCCACTCTGCATCGCTACGATAGTGGCCGCGACCCCCGCCGCCCCACATGCGCCCTGGGGATGGCCGATCTGCGACTTCAAAGCCGACATCGGAACCTGGTGAGCCCGCTCTTCGCCTAACACCAGCTTCAAAGCGCGCGTTTCAATCCGGTCATTCAACTGGGTGGACGTACCGTGCAGGTTCACATAATTCACATCGTCCGGCCCGATGCCTGCGTCTTGCATGGCCATGGTAATGGCTCGCGCTGGCTCCTCGCCACATTCCTGCAGGCGTACTCGATGGAAGGCTTCGCAGGTCGAGCCGTACCCGCTGACCTCGGCCAGGATTTTCGCGCCCCGCGCCCGGGCGTGCTCATACTCTTCCAGCACGAACATCCACGCGCCCTCGGCCACCACAAACCCGTCGCGATCGACTGAGAATGGCCGCGAACCTTTCTCTGGCTCGTCGTTCCACTTGTCGGCCAGAATCCTCATCAGGATGAACCCTTTGAGAATTCCCAGGGCGAGCGGGGCATCGGCGCCTCCGGTGAGCACCATGTCGAGTTTGCCGCTCTGGATCTGGCGCAGAGCGTAGCCCATGGCATCGGTCGAGCTGGTGCATCCGGTGGAAAAAATGTGGCTCAGGCCGCGCAGGTTGAAGCGAATGTTCAAGTCGCTGGAGAGCGTGCCCATGACCGTGGTCGGCACGCAGTACAGACTCATCTGCTTGTTCTCGTGGCGGAAGAAGTGGCCGTATTGTGCTTCCGTCCACTCCTGCGAACCGCCGCCCGAGCCCAGGATTACCCCGAAGCGGCGACGCTCTTCCAACGGCATGGTAGCCGGATCGAATCCCGCCGAAGCCAGCGCTTCTGACGACGCCGCCAGCGCCAGTGGCAAGACCCGCGAGACGTGCTTGCGCTCGCGCTTCTCCACCCAGGCCAGCTCGTCGAAATCGCGCACTTCGCCGGCGATGCGCACCGCAACCTGGCTGGCGTCAAACCGCGTGATGGGCCCGACTCCGCTGCGCCCCGCCACCACGGCCTCGCTGAAGGCAGGCGTGCCCACTCCATTCGGGCTGACCGCCCCCATCCCAGTGATTACGGCTCGACGTTTCACGCGCATAGTGGAACTTAAACTATAGACGATAGTGCGGCTTTCGACGTAGCGACGGCTGTACACGTGAGTCGGGGAAGCGGGGTGCGACACAGAAGCGGACCCGCGAATCGGCGAGAGCTTCTATAATCATTCGTTCCCCGGAGGCTCCTTGGCTTACGACGACCTACGCGACTGGATTGCCGCGCTCGACCGCGCCGGCGAATTGAAGAAGATCAAGACCGAAGCCGATCCCATCCTTGAAATCGCCGAAATCACGGATCGCGTGAGTAAACGCGGCGGCCCTGCGCTGTTGTTTCAGAACGTCAAGGGGTATCCCGGCTCGAAAGTCCTGATCAATCAGTTCGGCTCCGCCCGCCGCATGAATCTCGCGCTCGACGTGGACTCGCTCGACCAGGTCGCCGAACGCATTCGCGGTTTCATGGACGTCAAATCGCCGCAGGGATTTCTCGACAAAGTAAAAATGCTGCCCATGCTCGCGGAAATGGGCAAGTTCTTTCCCAAGACGGTTTCGACAGGGCACTGCAAGGAAGTCATTTTGCGCGATCACTTTTCGCTGCTCGACTTCCCCGTGCTGCAATGCTGGCCGAAGGACGGCGGGCGCTTCATCACTCTGCCCTGCGTGGTTACTCGCGACCCCAAGACCGGCAAACGCAATGTCGGGATGTACCGCATTCAGGTTTATGACGAGCGCACCACCGGCATGCACTGGCAGCGCCAGAAAGTGGCCGCCGAACACTATCGGGATCGAATGAGGGCGGTTGCGGTGGGCGCAGACGCCTCCCGTTCCGCCGCCGTGGACTTGATGGCCCGCTCCTCCGGCGGTTCGCAACGGGCGGACGGCGACCAGCCCTCCGGCCGCATGGAAGTCGCCGTCGCCATCGGCACCGATCCCGCGCTTACTTTCTCAGCCATTGTGCCTGCGCCGCCGGACGTCGAGGAGTACATCATCGCCGGATTCCTCCGCCAGAAGCCGGTCGAACTGGTGAAATGCGAAACCGTGGACCTGGAAGTTCCCGCCGATGCGGAGATTGTTCTCGAAGGCTACGTCAATCTCGACGAACTGCGCACGGAAGGCCCGTTCGGCGACCACACCGGATTTTATTCGTTGGAAGATCAATACCCGGTGTTCCACGTCACCTGCATCACCCACCGCAAAGATCCGATCTATGCGACTACGATTGTCGGCAAGCCGCCGATGGAAGACGCGTGGATGGGCAAGGCGGTCGAGCGCATTTTCCTGCCGCTGATGAAGCTGACCATTCCTGAGATTATGGATGTAAACCTTCCCATTGAAGGCGTGTTCCACAACCTGATGATCGTCTCCATTCGCAAGTCGTATCCGGGCCAGGCGCGCAAGGTGATGAATGCCGTGTGGTCGCTCGGGCAAGCCATGTTCACCAAGTGCATCATTGTGGTGGACGAAGACGTGAACGTGCAGGACATCGCCGACGTGACTTTAAAAGTGTTGAACCACATTGATCCCGAGCGTGATATTCAGTTCACCATGGGTCCAGTGGATTCGCTCGATCACGCTTCGCGCTTGGCCAACTACGGCTCGAAGATGGGCATAGACGCGACACGCAAGTGGCCGACCGAGGGCTTCACCCGCCCGTGGCCCGACGAAATCGTGATGGACGCGAAGACTAAGGCGCTGGTGGATGGGAAGTGGAAGGCGCTGGCAAGGGAGTTGGGAATCGGGTAAGCGGGGATTAGACCAATGCCAACAAAGGGTAACAAGTTTTTCGCGGTTCATCCCGGGGAGATCCTCAAGACCGAGTTCATGGAACCGCTGGGCCTAAGCGCATACGCCCTGACGAAAGCTCTGGACTTTCCCGGTATCTATGACGTGGTCCGCGGAGACCGCGCCATTAGTGCCGACACGGCCATTCGCCTGGGAAAGTATTTCGGTTTGCCCGCGCAATTCTGGCTCAACCTGCAGAACGATTACGATCTGCGATTGGCTGAAGGCAGCGGCGTGGGCAAGAAGATTGAGCCGCGAGTCGCGAATCGGGCCGACATTTAAACCAAGATTGACGAAGGCTACGCCGCCGCACAGCGCGGGGAGTTGATCGGCCCCGATGAAGTGCGTTCCCGGCTCCAGAAACTGAAACGCGCGCAGTCTGGCGATCAGAGGAGCAACTCATGAAACCGGTTCACTACATTCCCGAGGGCTACAACGCCATCACCCCCTACCTGGTCATCAAGGGCGCCGCCCAGGCCATTGAGTATTACAAGAAAGTGTTTGGCGCGACCGAGGTCATGCGGATGGCCGACCCCAGCAGCGGCCGCATTGGCCACGCCGAGCTCAAGATCGGCGGCTCGCACATCATGTTGGCCGACGAATTTCCTGAGATGAACTATCGCGGTCCCGTTTCCGACGGGAGCTCTCCGGTTAGTTTGCTGCTGTACGTCGAAGACGTGGATGCCATCGTGGAACGCGCCGTGGCCGCCGGGGCGAAAATCCTGAAGCCGGTCCAAGACCAATTTTATGGCGACCGCTCGGGCTTTATCCAAGACCCGTTCGGACATCTCTGGAGCATCGCCACGCACCAGGAAGACGTGTCCCCGCAGCAAATGGAAGAGCGCGCGAAAAACGCCCCCAAATCTTCATAAGCGAACGAGACGGTGAACGAGACAGCGGACGACACGGCATCCCCACTGCGTCCTGCCGCGTTCGAGCGGCAGGCTCGACGCTGTTACAATCACATCGAACCTAGAAGAAAGGAATCTCTCTTCATGCTCGCTGTCGGCACTCCATTTCCCGCCTTTTCCCTTCCCAATCAAGATGGCAAAACCGTTACCAATTCCGATTTCGCAGGTCACTGGCTGGTGGTTTATTTTTATCCCAAGGACGACACGCCGGGCTGCACGGTGCAGGGGCGCGCGTTCACCGCAAGCAAGGCGGACTTCGATGCCGCGGGCATTAAAGTTGTCGGCGTCAGCCAGGACGACGTCACCTCGCACAAGAATTTCTCCCACAAGTTTGCCTTCACCATCGATCTGCTCTCGGACACTACTGGAGGGTTGATGCAGACGCTCGGTCTGGGACAGTCCGAGTGGAAAGGCATGAAGTTCTGGGAGCGCACCAGCTTTGTGGTGGATCCCAAGGGCATCGTCCGCAAGGTTTACGAGAAGGTAAATCCCGAAGGCCACGAGAAAGTCCTGCTCGACGATATCAAACAGATGCAGGCGCAATAACCAGGCGGCGTTGGGAGGCACAAGCAAGCGCTCGTGCCTCCTGGACCACCCCGGACTAGAATCAACTCAGGAGAGCCATCGATGCCAGAACCGCAGAACGAGTCCACGCGACCCGCCTCCCCAGACACCGCCGAGCATGTTGCCGACGCTCATCGTCTGCTGCAGACCCTGCGCACCAGAATTGGGGAACATCCCGAGCTGGGTGAGGCCATCACCAAGTTGGAAATGGCCCTCAATACCCTCGCAGTGAAAACCGGCGGGATGCTGTAGCACCGAGAGTGCATAGGCGCTCACTCCCGAGCCTGCAATCTCCGACACTATTTCTTTTCTGAGATCGACAGCAGCTCCACTTCGAAGATGAGCGTCGAGTTTGGCTCGATGTCGTTGCCCGCTCCGCGCTCGCCATACGCCAGATCCGGCGGCAGGAACAACTGCCATTTCGATGCCACCGGCATCAACTGCAATGCCTCGGTCCAACCTTTGATCACGCCGTTGACCGGGAACTCCGCGGGCTCGTTGCGCTTGTAGGAACTGTCAAATTCCTTGCCATTGATGGTCGTGCCCCGATAGTTGCACTTCACTGTGTCGGTCGGCCCTGGCTTCTTTCCGTCGCCCGCTTTCAGGATCTTGTATTGCAATCCGCTGGGCAGGGTGACCACGCCTTCTTTAGTCTTGTTGCCAGCTAAAAACGCGTCGCCTTCGTTCTTATTTTTGTCGCCGGATTGTTTTGCGACTGCGGCCTGCTTGTCCTGCACTTTCTTCTGCACTTCGGCCAGGGCCGCGCGCATTTCCTCGTCGGTCAGCAACGGCTTGTTGCCGGCCAACGCGTCCTTCAAACCACGCGCCAGTATCGCGGGATCCACGTCCACCGACTGGCTCTTCATGCTCTTGCCCATGTTGGTACCAACGGCGTAGCTGAATTTTTCTTTCGTCGTCTTGAGAACGAGCGCCGGAGCCGTCTTGGCGGGGGTCTTGGCGGCGGCAGCTTTCGCGGGCGCAGCCGTCGCCGGTTTCTTGGTCGCGGGCGCAGCTGCCGGGGCAGCAGGTTCAGTTTGCGCGGAACAAAGCAAAACGCTGCCGGCCAGAAAACCAGCTAGCAGCATCGTTTTAAGAAAGAATGTCAAATTCATCATCACTTCTTATTCTAATGCAGGTGAGCAAGGCGAGACCCCCGCTCGCCGCCTTTTTCCGAGGCTCAGGATGACAAGAGCAGTTTCGAGTTTCGAGTTTCAAGTTTCAAAACCGGGGGGAGAGGGAGCGGAGGGGATCTATGCCCCCACGCTCGGGTTGACATTCAAATGCAGGTCCCTTCGCTTCGCTCGGGATGACAAGAGCAGTTTCGAGTTCACAACCGGTGGGAGAAGAAAGAGTGTGTGACTCTATTGACTCACGGCCATTTTGAGGACACATAAGTCTTCTTCCTACTCGTCACCCGGCGTCAGAAAAAATGCCATCGGGCGCGCCCACAGTTCCTTGCCCACTTGGCGGAGAAACTGCCGCACCTGGACCTCGCCCAAGTCTCGCGCCCGCATCGCGACGAAGAAGCTCGCCGCAAACGAGGTGGCGATGTTCAGCACTCCCACCACCGCCACTCCCGACAGCGACCACGCGACCGCACTCCACTGCAACTCGCCGCGCAGCCAGGCGCTGTCAAGGGCCAGGCCCAGGCTGGCGGCGGAGAGGGTCACGTGGCGGACCTCCAACGGGATCCCGAATAGATTGAAGACCACCGGAACCGCGCCCAGCAGGAAGCCCAGCACCACATATCCCCACGAACCTGCGGCGGAGTGGGCCGCCCAATGCGAGAGGTGCTGCGCCCGCTCGGCGCCAATCCGGCGGCGCAAGCTTAGGCTATTCGCAATATTTTGTGGAATCCGGTGCAGCGCCAGCCAGTTGAGCGCCCAGCCAGTGGCCAGCGAAGACAGCCATAGTAAAATGCCCGTGGCGATGGCGAACGGAATCGTCCCCGACCCCAGCGGAAACAGCATGTGTATGCCGTGCTCCGCTTCGGCTGCGGTGAGGAAAGGCTCGCCGAAGACCAGGTGCCACACCCGGTCCACTAGAAACGCAGCGGGAATGGCGCCCGTCAGGTTGCCCAACGTCACAATGGTTTGGGTGCGGGTAATGCCGCGCAGTTGCTCCATGTGATTTTGGCCCAGGTCGTCCATCGCATCCACCAGGGTGGTGGCCGTGACCGCGGGCATCTTCGATGCGAGTAGAAATCCGCCCGCTTGCATCATTAGGAAACTGATCGAGTAATTGAGCGAATGCAGCAGCGCCACCAGCATCGGCGCATGAAAGACCGACGAGATCGCATACTTGCCGAGGGCCGTGCCTACCGTGATGATGCCGGCCAACAGCGCGCCGCGCCCCATGCGCATCCACTCCCGCATATTTTGGGCAATGTAGTGATGGCCCACTCGCCCGGTCTTTTCCACGATGCTGCGGGCTAATTGCCGGGTACTGGCGTTCCAGACGGTTAAGATGCTTCTCTGCCCGGCCAAACCGCTCACCACCGCCGTGGCGAACGCACGACCGCCAGAATCGCCGCGGCGGAGACGCAGGATTTGCTCAATCCGATTGAGCAGAAAGCGGAGAAAACGCAAACGAAACACGATGCTGGCGGAAGAGCCGCGTTCTTCCAACTTTCGATGGGCGGCTTGCACCTCGCCTTCGCAAGCCTGGCGCAATGTCACCCATTCCTTGTAACTCTCCTCGTGCAGGTCTCCCCCCATTCGCTCCACCTCGCCAGCCAGATGAAAAAATGCCGACTTGGCAAAGTCCTCATCATCGGCCAATGCGAGCAGGTCCCTGGACATCGCCAGATTGGTCGCCCGCAGCGCCAGCACTCGACAGGCCACCACAATGGCGGTGTCGGATGGCCGCAGAATCTCTTGCCACCAACCCGCCATTTCATCCGGCAACCCGGCGATCCACTTCGCGTCGGCATTGGTTAAGCGCAGGGAATCCAGCAGAACGTAGAGGTCTCCCTGAGTCTCGTCAGTGGGCATGAGCCGACGAAAACTGCGCGCACTCAGTTCGTGAAAGAACGAAACTTCATCTGGCAATCCCGCCTCGCAGATGACCCGCACCACCGAGTGATGCGACCACAGTTCATGAATCGTCTGCCGAATCGCATCGCGGCGGGGATGCTGGTCAATCGCGGCGGTCAGTCCCGCTAACCGATTGGTCCTCCTTGCCACCGGAACCTCCAGCAGCAGTTGAAGCAAATCATAGAGCCACAGGTTGCGGTCGCGGACTGACGAGACCTCACGGGCGAGAATCTCCGTCATTTCGTAACGCGCGGGATTTACCGGCAACAGATCCATCAGAAGAGCCGTCCCACTGCAAAGTAAAATGCCCGGTGCCCGTGGTCCCCCACGCTTCCGCCGATAAACACTGGCCCGAAAATGGTCTGGATCACCAGCCCACCCGTGCCGTCCTGCGGCAAACGCGATTTGGAGAGAGACCCATAGGCCTTGCCCACCTCATAGGCGCCCAACAGGTAAACGCTGTCGCCGAGGAAGGGCGAGATCTGTTTCAAGCGATACAGATATCCCGGTTGAAACAAGAAATACTGGTTGGTCAGCAACTCATTGATGCCATAGGCCCCCAGCCGCAACGGTCCGCCAAGCGAGAAGGGAGGGAGCCCATCGGGATTGCGGCCCACGGTCGATCCGCCCGACGCCAACAAGAACAGCGACGACCTCTCACCCGTCCGCTGAAAGCCACCGCCGCGCATCTCCACTGTGGGGAACTGTTCCGTGCTGCCCGGGTTCGCGTCAAGCCATTTGAATTGCGTGCGCATGCGCAACCCTTGCCCCGGGATGGTGGGGTCATCGGTTCGATCCAGGACATAGCTCAGATTGGTAACCCCGGTGCGCCCGCGCAGGGTTGGCAGTTCCGGCAACCCGATTTGCCGGCTCAGCTTTTGAAATCCCACATCGTATCCAAAGCGCAACTCCGAGTTGCGGGTGAAGGCATAGCCCACGTCCACTCCGGTGCCAATAATTTTCTGGCGATACTCGGCAAAGATCCGGTTGTCGGTGTAGAGGTTGAAGGGGCCGGTACTGACATAGGCGCGGGGCGCTACAAACCAGTTCGAGAAACGGCCCAGGGGATGGTAGTACTCGGTGGACAGACCATACTTCGATCCCGCAATCACGTCCGTTCTCAACTCCGATCGGTAGCCTCCCAAGTCCAGAAACGTGATGCGTGCCCCGACTGAGAACAACACCTGCCGGAAGTCTGAGCCATCGATTGCCAGCAGAGGCTGGACCGTCGGAGGCGCGTAAGGTTTCTCATCCACCTGCACCAGCAAGCCTTGTTTTCCGTCTCTATCCACCAACCGGTAGCCCGCCCGGTTAAAGCGTCCCAAGCCGGTGATATCGGTCATCTTCGTGTTCAGCTCATCGATTTCGATGGGCCGGTTTACCAGGGCCGCCAATTCGTGCTGAATTCCTTCTTTGATTTCCGGACGAGTTCCCTGAACTTCAATGAACCGCGGCACCGGCAACTCTTTTTTGCGATTCAAGCGGCGCTCCTCGTACGCGGCAAAGGTCGCATTGTCCACGCTCAGCCCCGCCAGCATATCCTTGGCTGCATTCGCGGACTTGTACCCGGCGGCTTCGATCTTTTCGAAATTGTTGTAGTCGGTGGTGTCGAATGCGGCGAGGTCCACATCTATCCGCACATCAGCTTTGGTGAGCGAATCCAGACTGTGCTTCTCGTTCAATGCAATCACCACCGCCAGCGATCGTCCCAAAACTCCCAACGAAGAAAGCGGCTCGTGAGGTTGGAAGGGAGCGGTGGCAAGATGCACCGCGATCACCACATCGGCCCCCATCTGCCGCACTACGTCCACCGGGAGGTTATTGACCAGACCGCCATCGACGTAGACTTTGCCATTGCGCTCAACCGGAGGAAAAACTGCCGGCAACGACATCGTCGCTCGCAGCGCTTGCCCCAGCGACCCTCGGTCGAAGATATGCCCTTCTCCGGTCTCCAAGTCCGTAGCCACGCATCGGAACGGGATCGGAAGTTGATCGAAGCTGCCAATTTCGGTATAGGGCAGCGCCAACTGGTCGAGGATCAAGCCCACATCCTGTCCCGAGTTAAATCCGGAGGGAAACTGCACACCTTTTTTCAGGCCAAATTCGAAGCGATTGGGGTAGTCGCGCCGGTCTTCTTTGCGCCGGAACAGCAGCTGGCGATAGGGAGTCCGCCCGCGCAGTACATCATTCCAATGAATTTGCCGGACCAATGCCTTCATTTCCTGGGGAGTGTTGCCCGCAGCGTAGATGCCGCCCACCAGCCCGCCCATGCTGGTGCCAGCAATAAAGTCCACGGGAATGTGTAGTTCTTCCAGGACTTGGATCACTCCGACGTGGGCCAGTCCCAGCGCGCCGCCGCCCTCCAGCACCAGGCCGATCTTGGGTCGGGTCGATCTTACAGGAGGGGGAGAGGGCGCGGCTTCCACCGGCCCTTGGGCTCGCGCCGCCACGCCGCAAACCAATACTAGAAGGGTGAAAAAGGCACGTTTCATGGTCATGCTCCAGCAGGAAGTCTAGCAGCCATGAGCACACTTGAGGATTGGCACGAAGGCTAGCCTGCCGGGGCGGCTCGGAAATTCGGCTCTCCCCATCGCATGGAATCCCAATCCGTCAGGCGTCACGATCGCAACGAGTATTACGAACATCACAAACATTGGCGTCGTAAAAAAAGCAGGCTACCCCGCGAGATGGGGCGGCCTGCTAGAGAGAAGCCTCCGAACAGGAGGATCTGGTTACATAGGAGGAAACTGGTTACATCGAAGACGGCGGTTTGACGTTGGCCGACGAATCCGTCTTGTCTGTGCTGTTGGTCATCAAGCGCACATCGACGCGGCGGTTCTTGGCCCGGCCATCTGAAGTCTTGTTCGACTCAGCGGGCTTGTCTTTGCCCAAGCCAATCAAATAAATCTTGTAAGCCGGGATGCTCTTCTCGGCCGCCAGATACTGGATAACGGCGTTGGCGCGTCGCTGGCTCAATGCGTAGTTGTAGTCGGCCGAGCCGGTCGAATCGGTGGCGCCTTCTACCGTAATCACGTATCCCTTGGTGCTTGCGACCTGCGCCGCCAACTGGTCAAGTTCTTCCTTGGCCTGCTTGGTCAGGTTGTCTTTATTCAGACCAAACTTCACCGAGGTCTCAGTGACCGGACTGTAGTTGTCGAGGTTGGCCACGCGGTTCGACAACAGGTCCACGCGCTGGGCTGCATTGCTGGCCAAGGTCTGGGCCTGGCCGGCTTGCTGGCCAGCGGCAATCGCCTTCTGGTCGATCTCCGCCGCTTTGTTTTGCAGAGTCTGAGCGTTGGATTGAGCGCGCGCGTCCACGTCCTTGATGTCCCGCGAATTCTTCGCAGTCAGGTCGTCCAGTTCGTTGCTCTTATTGATCAACGGCGTGGTCTGCGAGCGAACATAGTTCTTGGACGAACAGCCGACCGTGGCTGCCATCCCAACCGCTATGAAAATTGTTAACCAAGTGCGATTCATGATTTAGTTTTCTCCTTGAGCTTCTCTTAAGACGTTAATTTTAGGCCAAACGTACATATCGGTTCGTGCCACACCATCGAAAGGGCAAGGGAAGGGCCACAACGCTCTCCGGCGGCCCGTCGCCAAGTGATTGATTTCACAAGACTTAATCGCGAGAGCGTTTTCCACAGCCAGCCCCACCGAGCAAACCCGTCCTAATTCATGGAATTTTTATATGGCCGGGCCTACATGACCGCAGGAACCGTGATCCCCATGACAGCGAGAATCCGTGTCAATTCGCGCCGGATTACAGCCGTAGTCGCCAGCAGAAGCGCCTTCTTCTCTTCGTCGGTCTCCGACAAAATCGGGTGGCGGTGGTAGAAGTAGCTGAACTTTTGCGCCATCTGGAAGGCGTGCTTGGCTAGATACGCCGGCTCAGTGGTCGCGATGCATTGGTCGACGATGTAGGAAGTCTTGGCTGCCGTCAACCAGAGGTCCCAGATGTCGTTATCCGCGTCGCCACCCAGTTGCTTTTCCCAATCGATATTTTCGGCGCGGAACTGGTCGGGGTCGAAGCCGCCCTTGCGGAAAATGTTGGTGGCGCGCACCACCGCGTATTGCACATAGGGCCCGGTTTCGCCTTCGAACGCCAGCGCTTCTTTGAAATCAAATGCGATCACCGAAGACTTGGTGACCTTCAGCATGAAATAGCGCAGCGCGCCAATGGCAATTTGCGACGCGACCGCCGCGCGCTCCTCGTCCGGTGTTTCCGGATGACGCGAGTCCACCTCCTGCTTGGCGTTGGCGATGAGCGTGTCGAGCAGGTCGTCGGCCTTCACCCCGAAACCCTTGCGCCCAGACACCTCGATATAGGCCCGCTGCTTGTCTTTCTCGGAGAGTTCATACCCCAACTCAGCGGCACAACGGGGAGTCAGCGCAACCATCTCATAGGAGAAGTGGGTGTAGTGGTCGGCCTGCGCCTGATAGCCAAGCCCGCGCAGCGCTTCGATCACCGTCGTCTGGGGGTCAGACTGGCGAGCGTCAATCACGTTGTAGATTTCCGAAACGTCGCCAAAGTGAGGATGCTCTGTTTCCCCCGTCAGCGCGGACATCCAGCACTGGTGCGAGTTCGGATAAACCAAGAAGCGGCGGTACCCAAAATCCCGCCCCAGCAAGCCGAACTTCCACATGTGGTAGGCGATGTCTTTGCCGACATATCCCACCGTGCCATTGGAACGGACGATGACTTTCTGATCTTCGTCGGTCAGTTCCTCGTTGGCCGCGGCCTCGGCGCCGGCGCGCTTCATCACCCAGCAGCCCTGGTTCTTGCCTTGCTCTTCAAAAAACAGGACCTTACCTTCTTTCAACTTGGCGAAAGCCGCGTCCCAGAAGTGCAGGTGCAGGATCTCACTCTCGCGAGGCAGGAAGTCATACTCGATATCCAGCCGCTCCATGGTTTCCAAATGGCGGCGGAGAACAGCCGTCGAAATCAGTTCCGCCATCGCGGCTGTGTCGTTGCCGCCTTCTTCCAGCGCGTGCAACACTTGCCCCCGCATTTGCAGGCGCGCTTTGTCTTCCGCGTACCAGCGCGAAACCTGGGCATAGAGGTCCCAGCAGTAGTAATCAAAACGCGGAGCGCGGGTGAGGACCTCGATTTCCGCCAGGCACTTGCCCTCAATGTGCAGGAAGCCGACCACTACATCCGCCACCTGCACCCCGGTGTTGTCAATGTAGTTCTGGACGTCCACTTCCCTGCCGGCGAAGCGCAGCAAGCGCACAAACGTGTCGCCCAGAATGGCGTTGCGCAGGTGCCCCACATGGGCGGCTTTATTGGGGTTGATGCTGGTGTGTTCCACCAGAGTTTTGCCGGACGGCGGTGCGGCGGTAGCGTCCTTGCCGGCGGCCAGCGTGACGGCGAGCGCGGCGGCCAGCTCGGCGCGATTCAGCCGCGCGTTGATATAACCCGCACCCGCTACTTCGAACTTGGCAAATCCAGGCACTGCACCAATTCCGGCGACTACCTCCTCGGCGATCTTGTGGGGCGCCTTGCGGAGGGTCTTGGCCAGCTCAAACGCCAGCGAAAGAGCGTACTCCCCAAACTCGACGTTGGGGGCCTGATTGATGACGATTTGCGGCAGGTCGAGCCCGTAGGTGCGCTGAAAAAAGTCCCTTACGGCGGCGCGAAGCTGTTGTTCCAGGTGACGATACAAGAGGGCCCCTAACCTGTTGAGGAAACAGTGATTGTAACAAAGTAGGAGGAGTTTGACGGTGGGCGGCGAGGTTCCCTATGATGAAGACTTGGCGTCGCTGTTCTTCGCCAGAGTGCAAACACCGCCTCTCCCCATGCGTATAGCTTACCTCGATTGTTTTTCCGGCATCAGCGGCGACATGTTTCTAGGCGCACTGGTGGACTCCGGGGTACCGGCCAAGCTGCTGGAGGACACCGTCGCCGCGCTCAACATTGGTGCCAGGCTGGAGATCTCCCGAGTTTCGCGGAACGGGATTGGCGCAAGGAAGGTCGATGTCTTCGTCTTCGGCGAGAGAGACCTGCCGCGCGAAGTGTTTTGGGAGCAGAAACAGGCGCATGAGCACTCTCACCCGCATGACCACGGGCATGGAGAGCACCAGCACGACCATCCTCCCGCCCACGAAGGACACTCGCACGAGCATGGTCCCGAACACGATCTCGAACATGAGCACGGCCACGGGCGCGGACTCCAGCAGATTCGCCAGATCATCGGCAAAGCGCCGCTGAGCCAGACCGCGAAACAGCTTGCCATCGCCATCTTCGAAGCGCTCGGCCAGGCCGAAGCCAAGATCCACAACACCACCGTCGAGGCAGTCCATTTCCACGAAGTCGGCGCCGTGGATGCGATGGTCGACATCGTTTGCGCAGCCGTCGGATCAGAAGCCCTGAGAGTCGACCAGTGGGTGTGCTCTCCGTTAAACGTGGGTAGTGGAACGGTGCAGTGCGCGCATGGAACCTTGCCGGTGCCCGCTCCGGCCACTCTGGAGTTATTGCAAGGCGCTCCGGTGTTTTCCTCCGGACCGCAAGTGGAATTGGTCACTCCCACCGGCGCCGCCATCGTAAAGGTGCTGGTATCGCGGTTTGGGCCCTTGCCCCAGATCCAGATCGAGAGCGCGGGATACGGCGCTGGCACTCGCGATTTTCCGGGGCACCCCAACGTCCTTAGGTTGACCGTCGGCGAGTCCGGCCCGGCCACGGATGCAGAAACCATCACCGTATTGGAAGCGAACCTTGACGACCTCAGCCCGCAAGTCTTTGGCTATGTGATGGAGCGGTTGCTCGAAGAGGGCGCGCTGGATACTTTCGCCACGCCGGTGCAAATGAAGAAGAGCCGCCCGGCCACATTGCTCACTGTACTCTGCAATCCAGCGGACGCCGAACGCTTCACCAAGCTGATTTTTGCGGAGACCACCACCCTCGGCGTGCGACGGCGCGAAGAACAGCGCCAGGTACTGAACCGACGATGGGTGACGGTGGTCACACCCTGGGGGGACGTGCGGATGAAGCTCGCCGGCCGTAACGGTGATATCAGCAACTATGCGCCGGAGTATGAAGACTGCCGCCGGATTGCCGCGCAGCATCGCGTGCCGCTCAAGCAGGTCATGCAGCAGGCGGTGCAGGCGTATCTAAGCCACCAATCATGAGCCAGAAGTTTTACATCACGACTCCGATTTACTACGTGAACGCGCGTCCGCACATCGGCCACGCTTACACCACCCTTGCCTGCGACACCATCGCGCGGCGGCAACGACTGTTGGGCGCGGATACTTATTTCCTGACCGGCACCGATGAGCATGGGCAGAAGATTGAGCGCGCCGCCGAGGCCGCGGGCAAAACCCCGCAGCAGTTCGCCGACGAAGTCTCCAACGAGTTTCGCGCGGTGTGGGAGCGGATGGGCCTGAGCTACGACGATTTCATCCGCACCACCTCCGAGCGCCACAAGCAAGGCGTCCAGGCGCTGTTCCGTCAGATTCGCGACAACGGCTTCATCTACAAGGGCACCTACACCGGACAGTACTGCGTCTCGGATGAACTCTATGTGGATGCGGTGGGACCGGGGGCGACCTGTCCCGACTGCGGTCGGCCCACGGAGACGGTGCACGAAGAAAACTACTTCTTTAAGCTCTCCGCTTTTCAGGACAAGTTGCTGGAGTTGTATGAGCAGCCGGGGTTCATCCGCCCGGACACGCGGCGCAATGAAGTGATGGCGTTTGTACGCGGCGGACTGCGCGACCTTTCCATCAGCCGCTCGACTTTCTCCTGGGGCATCCCCGTCCCGGACGATCCCAAACACGTGATCTACGTCTGGCTCGACGCGCTGGCCAACTACATCACCGCCCTCGGCTATGGCTCGGCCGACACCTCAAAGTTCGAGAAGTATTGGCCTGCGGATGTGCACATGATCGGAAAAGAGATTGTGCGCTTCCACTGCGTGTACTGGCCCGCGTTTCTGATGGCTGCGGGCCTTCCGCTGCCCAAGAGCATTGTGGCGCACGGTTGGCTGTTGTTTGAAGAGAGCAAAATGTCAAAGACGCGCGGCAACATCGTGCGCTCGGAGACCATTCTGGAAGTGCTGGGCGCCGATGCCTTGCGGTATTTCCTGTTGCGCGAGGTCGTGTTCGGACAAGACGGCACATTCTCCTTCGACGCCCTGGTGCAACGCTACAATTCCGATCTGGCCAACGGGCTAGGCAACCTCGCCAGCCGCACCCTCACCATGATCACGCGTTACTTCAAGGGCGAGGTGCCCTATCCTTCGCCCGCGCGCGCCGCCGCGGATGACGCCATTGCGGAGACAGCACGCCAAACCATCGCCGAGGCGGGCGCTTGTTTCGACCAATATCATTTCTCGCGCGGACTGGAAGTGGCATGGGCCCTGCTGGCCGCGGTGGACAAGTACATTGTCGAGAACGAACCTTGGGCCCTGGGTGAAAAACAGGATCACGAAAGCCGAGCCCGGCTGGCGACTATCCTCTACACCAGCGCCGAGGCGTTGCGCATTGTCACTGCGCTCGTCCATCCCGTGCTTCCGCAAGCCACCGCGAAAATCTGGCAACAGCTTGGGCTGGGTCGGATCGAGGAGCTCAATCTCGCGGCTTTAGAGTGGGGCCAACTCCCGCTGGGAACCAAGCTGGGCAAGGTGGAAGCCGTCTTCCCCCGCGCCGACAAAACGGCAGTGCAAAGGATGCAAGCCATGGAAGAAGAGCAAAGAACTGGAGCCGTGCCGGAAGCGCAAGCAGTACCAGACGCAGCAGCTAAAACCGAAGTCGCGCCAGTTCCTGCTGCGGTTGTTCCTGCGGCGCTTATTCCTGCAACAGCGGCCGCGGTTGCAGCATCCGCCCCCGCGAAAATCACCATCGACGATTTTGCCAAGATCGAATTGCGGGTCGGCCAGGTGAAGGTCGCCGAGCGCGTCAAAGGCGCCGACAAACTTTTGCGTTTGGAAGTGGATCTCGGCACCGAAGTTCGTCAAGTGCTCGCGGGCATCGCCGAGGCCTACGATCCGGAAACACTGGTGGGACGAAAAGTCGTCATCGTCGCCAATCTCGCACCCCGCAAGCTGCGCGGTCTGGAATCGAACGGAATGATTGTCGCCGCGTCCCTCGAAGGCGGCAAGCCGGTCTTGGCAGGTTTTCTGGAAGACGTGCCGGTGGGCGCGCGCCTGAAGTAACAGTTTCGAGCTTAAACAATGTTCATCGATTCGCACGCCCATCTCGAAGGCACGCGCTACGACCAGGATCGCGAGCAGGTGCTGATGCGCGCGCGAGAACAGGGTGTCGAAGCCATCCTCGCGATCGGCAATGGCGAAGGCCCCGACTCCGTGGACTGCGCCATCCAGCTTGCCGAGTCTTACGCCGGACGCTCTGACGTGCCCGCGATCTGGGCCAGCATTGGAATCCATCCTCATGAAGCCAAGTTGGCCAATGACCTCGCCGCCGCGAAGATGGACGACCTCGCCAAGCACGAAAAAGTCATCGCCTGGGGCGAGATCGGACTCGACTACTGCTACGACCATTCCCCGCGCGATGTGCAGCAACAGGTTTTTGTCCAACAGATGCACCAGGCGCGGGCCGCCACACTGCCCATCATCATCCACTGCCGGCCTTCCGAGGGCAGTGAAGACGCGTGGGACGATTGCCTAAACCTAATCTCCGAGCACTGGGCGCCGAGCGGCCTGCGCGGAATCCTGCATTGTTTTACCGGTTCGCTGCCGCACGCCCAGCGAGCGCTCGACCTCGGTTTTCTGCTCTCGTTCGCGGGAAACATCACCTTCCCCAAGGCGCAGCTAATTCGCGATGCGGCAAAGCAAGTTCCACTCGACCGCATGTTGATTGAGACTGACTCGCCCTATCTGGCCCCCATCCCCAATCGCGGCCAGCGCAATGAGCCCGGGTTCGTGCCGCAAGTGGCCCGCCAGATCGCCGAATTACGCGGAATCTCGCCTGCGGAAGTCGGCGCACAGACCACGGCAAATTTCTATCGCTTCTTTTCGCTTCACGAAAATGCCAACTCCGGTTAGCTTGGTAAGTGTGCATCTTGCGGGTGGTCCAATCTCTCTAAAGAAATAGGCGTCGCTCATGCCCGAAAATACGTTTGATATCGTCAGCAAGACCGAACTGCAGGAAGTCAGCAATGCCCTTCAGCAGGCGATGAAAGAAATCACCACCCGATTTGACTTGAAAGATTCTAAGTCGAGCATCGAACTGGAGGGTAAGGACGCCATCATCCTGCACTCCGCCGACGAGTACAAGCTGAAAGCCATCAACGACATTCTGCAGCAGAAATTGGTGAAGCGCGGGGTCTCGCTGAAGAGTCTGTCCTACGGCGTTATCGAATCCTCTCTGGGCGGGGCCGCAAAACAGAAAATCACACTGCAGCAGGGCATCGCCATCGAAAAGGCCCGCGAAATCGTCAAGGTCATCAAGGAGTCCAAGAAGAAAGTGCAGGCATCCATTCAAGGGGACGTGGTGCGGGTGAGCGGCAAAGACCGCGACTCGCTGCAAGACATCATCGCTTTACTGCGGCAGAAAGATTTCGGCATCGACATGCAGTTCACCAATTATCGAACCAGTTAGGGAGTGTCGTTGAGTACATCGGCAGCCATTTCCGGGAAAGAGATTTTCGACCTGTTGCGGGACGACCTGCTGGCCATTGAGCAGGAGTTCAGCCGCGACACCATCTCGAACGTTGGGGCCATCACCGAGATCGGCGAGTATTTGCGGGCGGGCGGCGGCAAGCGCATTCGTCCCGCACTCCTGCTGCTGGCCGCCCGGTTATTCCACTACCAGGGCAACGGCGCCGTGAAAATGGGCGCGGTCATGGAGATCATCCATACCGCCACCCTGGTCCACGACGACATTATTGACGAAGCCCAGACCCGGCGCGGGCGTCCCGCGGCCAACACTCAGTGGGGCAACTCCCGCTGCGTGCTGGCAGGCGACTGGCTCTACATGCAGGCCTTCAAAGTTGCGGTCCAGGAACGCAATTTCCGCATTCTGGATGTGCTGACTGAACTGACTCAGCAGATGGTCGAAGGCGAACTGCTCCAGATGGAGAAGCTGGGTAAACTTATTTCCCTCGACGAGCACTTCGACCTCATCTACCGCAAGACCGCGTGCCTGTTCTCGGCCAGCATGAGAGTCGGCGGAATTCTGGGCGGAGCTACTCTCGAACAGGAAACCAATCTGGGCCTCTACGGCCGCAATTTGGGAATGGCATTTCAAATTGTGGATGACGTCCTCGACCTGACCGCCTCGGAAGAAGTACTGGGCAAGCCAGTGGCCAGCGACCTGCGCGAAGGCAAAGTCACCATGGCTGTAATCCACGCGCTGGAGCGCTGCACTCCATCCGAGAAAACTCAAATCGAAACCGTACTGCGCGACCGCGCCTTCCATGGCGTGACCCACGCGCAGATTCTAGAAACTCTCACCCGCTATGGCTCTCTGGATTTCGCTCACGCCGAGGCCGCTCGTTATGCCGACGCCGCGCGCCAGGCCGTCTGCACCTTTCCCGACTCTGAGACCAAGCGCGCTCTGCTATGGGCGCAGGAATTTGTGGTCGCTCGAGAAAAGTAGTTCGCGCAGCTCCGGGTTCACTTCGGCTCCTTCACCCCTACTCCTACCATTTCGAATCGTCCATTCAGCAGCAGTGGCCCCGATCCCAGAAAGGCACGCGCCGGAAACTCGCCGCTGAAGTGCTTCACATACTCCTGATTGAACACCTGCCACAGCGACACGTCAGGGCAGTACACTTGCACCCACACCAAGTCGTCCATCTCCATTCCGGCCTGACGCACCACGGCCTCGAATCCTTCAAACAACAAACTGAGCTCTCGCTCCACCTCAGGCGGCGCCAATCCCGTGGCGGGGTCAATGCCAATCCGCCCCGAGATATAAAGCGTATTCCCGATGAGAACGGCATCGCTGAACGGGAGATCGGCGCGGCGTCCCGGCAAGTTGATGTAGTGGCGAGATGTGCTGGTCATTTGCCCTCCTTCAGGCGGCATGATTTTTCAGATTAGCAGAAGCTCGCGAGCGGTTGGGTTGTTTATACTAACGTCACCCTTACCATGGACGATTTGCTCGAATTGATTACGCGGCACGGCTACCTCTTGCTGGCGGCCCTGGCGTTTATCGAGACCATCGGGCTACCCGTCCCGGCGGCCTTGGCCTTTCTCACTGCCGGCGCAGCTAGCGCCTATGGCATCCTGAACCCATTCCTGGCGTTTGGCTCGGCCTTCCTGGCCATGCTGATTGGCGACACGCTCATGTATAGCGTGGGCAAGTTCAGTGGATGGGCCTTGCTCGGCGTGCTGTGCCGCTTGTCCGCGAATCCGGAAACCTGCATCCT